>VMSQ01000260.1 GCA_013792055.1 Desulfobacteraceae bacterium | reverse complement strand
TTCGGTCGATTCTGGTCATTGCGAGGAGCAAGGCGACGCGGCAATCTCGTGGCTTATCAATGTGTTATGAGATTGCTTCGCTTCGCTCGCAATGACAATACTGGGGTTATGCAAAGGTCTCGTAAAGTAGACTATAACCTTTGAACCTGGAACCCTGAACCTGGAACCCTGAACCTGGAACCGATCTCTTTAGGTGATAATATGTCAGTTGATCAGCCCATGGAAATAGTAATTGTCGGCCTTGGCGCAGGCGGGCTCTATTCTTCCAAGAGCGCCCTGAGCTATAACCGAAAATGCCATATAACTATTATTGAGAAGAGAAATTTTGATCAGTTTTCTCCGTGCGGCCTTCCTTTTGTGATTGAAGGGGTTGTTAAAAATTTTGATGAGCTGAAATATAATGTTCCTGAATTAAAGAACAGGCTTGGCAAGCTCCTTTTTCACAAAGTTGTTTCAGTTGATGCGGAAAGAAAAATGTTAAAAGCTCTTGATCTTGCGACTTCACAGGAGAAGGAAATCAAATATGATTCACTGATACTTGCGACAGGTGCATCGCCCGTTATTCTCAAAGTTCCTGGTGCAGAAGAATTTTCAGGCAGAGGAGTTCATTTTGTATCTGATATAGATAACAGCAAAGCTCTTCTCAGTGCTGCAAAATCTTCCAGTAAAAAGAAAGCAGTTGTTGTGGGCGGGGGTTCTATTGGCCTGGAGGTCGCGGTTGGATTAAAGAAACTCGGACTTGATGTAGCAGTAACAAAGAGAACACCTCCTCCTTTTCCGCGAAACCTGGAACCGTCAATGGGTAGTATTATAGTCGAGCATCTTGAGAAGATTGGAATCAGAGTCCTTTTTGGTAAAGGTATAGACCGTATAAATGGTACGCATAAAGTAGAGTCTGTTGAAATCGCCGAAGAAAATATAGACTGCGACATCGTTGTTATGGCTGTGGGGATGAAGGCAAATGTGCGGCTTGCTGAACTGGCGGGCGCAAAAACAGAAAAAGGAGCTGTGGTTGTTAACAACAGGATGGAAACATCTGTAAAAGATATCTATGCTGTTGGTGATCTTGTCCAGACTTATTCCCGCATAGATGGAACTCCGACAATTATGCAGCTTGCAACTTCGGCTTACCGGCAGGGGATGGCGGCAGGAATAAACGCAGCAGGAGGCAACAGCCCATATCCTGGTGCCCTGAACACATTTGCTACAGTTATAGGCGGGCTTGAAATTGCTTCAACCGGCTATACTCTTGAAACCGCAAAAAGTCTTGGCTATGAGGCAAAGGCTTTTTTTACAAAACGGGAGATAAAGCCCCATTATATGCCTGATGCTGAAGAAATCAGTCTCGGTGTTATAGCCGAATCAGGGAGCGGGAAGATCCTGGGTGCTCAGGCTATAGGAAAAGAAGGTGCTGCATGGAGAATTAATTTATTTGCTCTTGCCATACACGGAGGCATGACCCTCTATGATATTATGGATGCCGAGCTTGCCTACAATCCTCCTGTTTCGCAGATGTATGATCCAGTATCTCAGGTTGCGGAAATAGCTCTTAAAAGATTAAAGTTGCCGCCAAAGCAATGTGAGAAAATATTCTTTCCTGTTTAAAAAATGCCGTAACCGTTCACCACAGAGACCGCAGAGAACACAGAGAATATAAGTGATGGAAATAATAAACAATATTACAGAAACGATTATCGGAGCAGCAATGGCCGTTCATCGAGAACTCGGCCCTGGTCTTTTGGAATCAACCTATGAGGCATGTTTAGCTTATGAACTGGTCAATCGTGAGTTGGCAGTAGAGCGGCAAAAAGAACTGCCTGTGAAATATAGGGGTGTTAAGTTAGATTGTGGTTATCGCATTGACCTGTTGGTGGAAAAGAAAGTAATCGTCGAACTTAAGGCGGTAGAAAGATTAGAGCCGATTCACATTGCCCAGGTCTTATCTTATCTAAAATTGTCCGGCTGTAATGTGGGACTATTAATCAATTTCAATGTTAAAGTGCTTAAAGACGGTATACGCCGGTTAATAAATGATTAAAACAAAATAGTTTGCTCTGTGTACTCTGTGCGCTCTGTGGTGAATGATCACGAAATGCCTTATTTCAAAACAAATGATGGTTGCTCTATCTACTTTGAAACCTGTGACCTTGAATCCTCAAAGCCTGTTATTATCTTTCTGAACGGCACTATGCAGGATACATTGTACTGGAGGTCTTGCGCCAATTCCCTTAAAGAAAGATTCAGTCTGCTAATGTATGATGCAAGAGCCCAGGGGCAAAGCGATCCTGGCAACCGGAAACTCTCGCTGCAATGTCATGCCTCGGATTTAAATGCGCTTGCTGATCATTTGAATATACAGAAAGCGCATCTTGTCGGTATTAGTCATGGAGCCAGGGTAGCAATTGCCTATACTACTGATTTTCCTGATCGTGTGGATAGGGTTGTTTTATGCAGCATAGGTGCAAAACCAACCTGCCGAAGCAGTCTTATTCTTAAATCATGGCTGGAAATTCTTAAAACTTCGGGTCTTGAGGCAATGGCATGGGCTTCGCTTCCAGTTGCTTTCGGCGAAAACTTCTTGAAGCAGAAGGAGAGAATACTGCCTGATATTGTTAAATCAATTGTTAAAAGAAACAGGGAAGATTCTCTTATAGCTCATCTTGAGTCTGTGGCTTCATATCCTCCGCTTTCAAAGATTGTCAGGAATTTCAAACCCTGTCTTGTTTTGTCTGGATCAGACGACCCTCTTGTTTCAGAAGAAGAAGCAAAAGAACTTGCGATTCTTTGCAGCGGGCAGCATAAAAGTTTTATTGGAGCAGGCCATTCACTTCCTGCCGAGGCGCCTGAGTTGTTTGCAGAGAGTTTGCTGGATTTTTTATTATGAGCAAAACATGGCTGTGCGTTGAGCTCGAAAGCATGGACTATATGCAAGCCTGGGATCTTCAGACCAGGCTTGTTGACGCCAGAAAAAAGAGGATTATCGACAGAGATGTCATCCTGCTGCTGGAACATCCTCCTGTTTTTACGCTTGGCCGCAGGGGCGGAATGGACGACTTGACTGTTTCTCCTGATTTGCTTGAAAAATCAGGGATTCCCGTGGTTCAGGTAGAAAGAGGTGGAGTTATAACTTTTCACGGCCCGGGCCAGCTTATTATGTATCCAATTATTGATCTGAATATTGCCAGGATGAGAGTGGTTGATTATGTTGAGAAACTCGAAGAAGTCATGATCAGAGCAGTTGCGGACCTGGGAATTACAGCCGAGAGAAATCCAATTAACAGGGGGATATGGGTTGGAAATAAAAAACTGGGAAGTATAGGCATAGCTATCCGAAGGGGAATATGTTTTCATGGTATGTCTTTGAATGTAAATATTTCAATGAAGCATTTTGGCTGGATGAATCCATGCGGCCTTAAGGGAGTAGAGGCATCATCCATGCAGCGGGAGCTATCGCATAAAGTATCAATGAGTATGGTTTTCGGGGCAATAAAAAATCATGTGGAATCCATTTTCGGGATTAATCTTATAGAGACAAGTTTGCCGGAACTATTAAAGAGATTGTAACCGTTCACGGTTTACAGTTATTGGTTTACGGTTGAAAAAACAGAAGTTAGAGGAGAATTATGGGGTCCTCTTTTGAAGAGTTAGAAGTTTGGGGGAAATCTTGCAGGTTATCAGTACGTCTATATAAATTATTAAGAGATTGCCGTGATTATGGAATGAAAGATCAAATGCTGCGCTCATCTATATCTATTCCATCAAATATTGCGGAACGTAATAGATTTATTGATTTTTTTACTTTACGAGGTTATAGATGACATCGGAAAGACGCAAGCAAGGAACTCTTCAAAAAGGATACTCTAATGCCACGCATTTTTGACAACATTCAAAAGCACCTTTTCCAGGCACTGCATGAAACGCACGAGTTGTCTGATCACGATGACTTTTATGTGGGATATTTCAACCTTCGTGGTTGGAAAGAATTAGATTCATATATCGAGACATTTTAACATTGAAGGGGTCTGGTTCATAGAGGATTGGTTTCATGAAATTATCCATTTTTCTGTATATCATTCATATCCGGAGTTATACAGTTAGAAAAACATGATAAATCATAAATAATTTTTGTTAAGTTTTTATTTCCAGAAAGTTATACGGAAACTATATACTAATTGGTTAGCCATTGAAAATTCACTATGGAAACGGTGGTATTATGAGCAAGAAAGAATCTCTTTCAGTAGTTCCCAAATCTGAGCGCCGAACTTGGATTATTGAACAACTCCTATCCGCAATTAAAAGTGACGAGATTTTCCATACTCTCGATTACCGCAATAAAACAGAAGCGTATATAAAGCAGTATATGCACCAGATTCTAAAACGGTGTCTTCTCGAAATACACCGTCGTATATCACCAGGTCAGAAAGAGGATACGCTTAAGCGTAAGGCATCAGACTCTCTCATGTGGGAAGGTGATGTTAATACCACAATTAACCATATACGATTTTTAGGCGTGCAACACCGCCCGGATTTTAAAGTGCGGGTGGATGGCCTCAACATAGCGATCGAGGTAAAGCGAGGTGACAGCGGGGCTGGGATAAGGGAAGGAATTGGCCAAAGCCTTGTCTACGCGGCATCTGAGGATTTCGATTTCGTTGTATATCTGTTTATCGACATTTCGAAAGACAAGAAGATCCTCGAATCCCTGCGACGCGATAGAGAAAGGGCATTTGTAGATAGCCTTTGGGATAAATACAATATACGCTTCGATATCATATAAGACATGGTTCATCTTGGCTAACAACGGCATTGAGGGCGACGGCAAAAAAGCCGCCGCGCCTCATTCCGAACATTAGCACCCATGATGAATAATAAAATGGAAATAATAAGCTTCATAGTAGACGAAGAACCGAACGCCTGTTGGGATTGGGATCTTAGCGAAAAGAATATTGAATTCTTAGATGGAATAGATGCTGAGTATTTTAGATATGTTGCAGAAGTTCATGCAGATCATTTAGAGGCAGATGATAGCCACAGATCTGCTTTAGCACTTAGAATTACATACTCACAGGCGCTGGAGGTTCTTTTTGCACTACTATCTTCTTTAGTTCAGGCTCCAAATTGCGTGGTTGGATGGATGTTATCATATAAAAATTATCAGCTCAAAAATGTTGTAAGAAAAATTAATAATCACGAACAAGTTTATACGCGGCTTAATGAACAAAATATTTCATGGGATCTCCTTTCCAAATATGTCCACTCCTATCTTGGTTATGATCAGGAAAAAACACAATGGATCAGAGAGGGTTTTGGTAAACTATGGCGAAGATTTGCAAACGATTTTTTAGACGAAAAGTTCACTCAGGAATATAATGGAGCCAAGCATGGCCTGAGAACCAGACCGGGAGGATTCACTTTAGCAATTGGCCTTGAAGAAACACCAGGTATCCCTGCTCCTCCCGATAAAATGCATAACCTTGGGGGAAGTAAGTTCGGTACATCATATTTCAGCCGTGAGAAAATTTTGGAGAACAATAGAATAAATTTTACACCAAGGCGACAATCTCGAAACTGGGACCCCTATAACTTTGTTAACGGTCTGGGATTCCTCTCAATGTCTATAAACAATATAATAGCATTTCTTCGAATATTAAACAAAGTTGATTCAAAGCAGTGTAAGTTTTTAACACCGAAAGAAAATGGTTTTTTTGACGCTCCATGGGAAAGATCTGTCGGTGTTATAAATTTCAATTTTGATAAAATTATAAGGACTGAAAACGTACGCCCTGTGACAAAAGAGGAAATATTTGCATCCTATTGTGAGCAAAATAAGGAAGAAAGCTAACCATGCTCTTGCAGCGGATCGCAAAAAACCGCGCCCGCTGAAGAGCGCCGAACCACTATAAATGAGTGCAGTACGTTGAAGGCTTTACGAATGGTGAACGTGTCTGTTGCTTGCAGATAGAAAAACAAGCGAGTTGGGAGGTCAAAAATATGAAAAGACAAGTAACCGAGACTGAGAAAGCAAAACTTATTTCGAAGTATCGGCAACCAGATGGTTTCGTCCATTGTTTCGTGGACAACGAGAAAATAGATACTGAAAAAGAAATTCACTTCGATCATATTGAGCCTTTTGTAAAGGTTGAAGAAACTTCTCTCGACAATATCGCTCCGGTTTGTAGAAACCATAATCTTGCAAAAAAAGATATGACCTTGTCTGAGTACAGGGACAAACTGCAGATGGAGAATTTTTTTGAAAGATTTGAATCTGCCGGCAAGCAAGCAAAACTTAATGATGTTCTTACCTTCAAGTATGGGAATAACTTTGGTTTTCCGATTCAATATGATTTTGATTCCAACCAAATGAAAATAACAGTGAAGTACTTTCAAGACAAAGACAAAGTTCATCTTCCTAAAATTGAAGCATATCAAGTTTATCAGTGTCAGATAACAAAAATGAGTTACTTCTATGCTTTAGTTCCAGCGAAGAATATATTAAACGACGGAAAAGAAGGAGAAGGGCTCGAATTGCAACCCAGACCTTTAATTCCTAATCATTTATGGGGCTTATACCGTCACCTTCGTGTCAACACACAATTACAACCATCAATTTGTAGAGTCGATGGAAATGTTGTTCTCGTTTTCGATGGTCAGCACAAAGCAGCGGCAAAAATTTGGGCGGGTGCAGATAATATTGAAGCAAAAATATACATTGAACCTGATGTTGTTTGGCTTATGAGGACAAATCTAGTTGCTCATGACAAACTGAAACAACTTCGATTTTATTCTTCTATCCTTGCTGATAAGATGGCGCAACTATATGGAGTAAATTGGCAGCGGTATGTTGAAACAACAGATAAGAAATCAGAGTGTCAATGGACAATAAAACTGACCCAGTAGCGGACAATAAAACTGACCCACCCCTCGGCACTTAGTTTAAGTTGATTTTTTGTTTCAG
>VMSQ01000112.1 GCA_013792055.1 Desulfobacteraceae bacterium | reverse complement strand
TTGGTATTTCAGAAAAATCAAAAGCAGCAGTTCAAAGAATGTAGTTATTCAGGTTGCCAGAATTGCAGCAAAGGCAGACTGACGCCGAATTCTTTATGTGCAGTTGAGGAAACCTGCCTATTTTGTTTAGGACATTATCCTTTCTGGAGATGTGGGGATGTTGTTGACTATGTTGAATAACTCTTCAGGGCTTGCGAGACGTTGTTGACTAAGGGGACTTGTTGGAATAGTTATTACTGCGATGAAACAAGAGGCGTACGTTAAAGTTGACATTTTGGAAAGCGAGATAGAAGCACAGCTTCTCGGCTCTATCTTAAATGAAAGAAATATTCCTCATCATATACGATCTTACCACGACACGGCCTACGACGGCCTGTTTCAGACCCAGAAAGGATGGGGTGTTGTTAGTTGTCCCGGGTTATGGTCAGAAGAGATAGGCCTAATCCTGTCCGAAATAAGACAATCGGCCGAACAATCGGAGGACAATAACTAAAAGGGAGAAAAACAAAGGCCTCGCCTGTTTTATAATGTTCGAGGAACTTGTGGTTGGAAGAGGATTAGGACCAAATAGGAGACATCCCTAATTGGCCCTAAATTTTTCATAAAATAGATCTGTGTGGTTTTGATATAACTTACAAATTCTATCAACGACAATCCAATGGTGGAATGCTGGATATCCTTCCGTGGCAGTCACAGCAGTTTATTGTCTTATTAACATATTTGCCCGGTACTCCTTTAGTGTCTGCTGGAACGATCTGATTTTTATATTTCGCCCAATCTGAGTGAGCCTGCGCTATACCTATTGCCCCGAACAGAAATACAACTGCACATACTAATACTATTAATTTCTTCATTTAACACATATCTCCTTTTAGTTTTGAAATTCAGTTTGAAATACAGATAGTGAGCTTTGAACGATTATTTAAGCTTAAGCAATAAAAGTGTCAATAATATACATCATCAATCTATTCAATAGCCTCAATTATCTTTAAATAAATCATATTGTTATCTGCTACATGATATTAATTGGGTGCAAGGATATGATGATATGATAAATTAATCATAGTTTTTTTATTGATTTTTTAATTTTTTCAATATCATCATTGAAAATGATACGAAGCAATTGCTCAAAAGCATGAACATGTATATTCAACTAAGGAAAAATATGAAAAAAAGAAATTTAATATTAAAAGTAATACTGCCCGTGATAGCAATTCTATTGATTTATGGGATTGCGCTTGGAGAAGATAAAATTATTAAAATGTCAACTACTACAAGCACTCAGGCATCCGGCCTGCTTGATGTTCTCTTGCCTGAGCTTGAAAAGGATACTGGAATCCGTGTAAAGGTATTTGCAAAAGGGACAGGTGCGGCCATCCGCGATGGGATGGATGGCAATGTTGATGTGATCTTTGTTCATGCAAAGAAAAGTGAAGAGGAATTTATAAAAGAGGGCTACGGCACAAAACGCTATGCCGTTATGCATAATGATTTTGTAATACTTGGGCCTTCAGATGACCCAGCCGGCATTCGAGGTCAAAGTAATGCAGCCTCCGCATTAGCTGGGATAGCCCAAGCCAAAGCTCTGTTTATATCACGCGGTGACAATAGCGGTACTCATGCCAAAGAACAGGCTCTTTGGCAAATAACGGGAGTTCCATTAGAAACAAGAAAAACAGAAATATTAAAAGAAGGGCAAAAAGGAGAAATCTGCTTTGTATTTCCTGAAAATTCCAAAGACTGGTATGTTTCAATAGGGCAAGGAATGGGCAAGACAATAATTTTTGCTGATGAAAAGAAAGCATATACTCTGGCTGACAGAGGGACTTACCTAAAGTTCAAATACGGCAGGAAAGAAAGTATTGATTTGGAGATCGTGTACGAGGGTGATTCCTTATTAAATAATCCTTATGGCGTAATTCCCATAAATCCTGCCAGACATCCGCACGTAAAGCATGACCTGGCTGAGCAGTTCGCAAAATGGCTTATCTCACCTAAAGCGCAGTCTCTCATAAAAAATTACAGGCTTATGGGGGAGCAGCTGTTTTATCCGGATAATATGAAGAGATAAAGGCAACCAACCGTGAACCGTGAACCGTGAACTGTGAACCTAAAACCTGAGTATTTACCATGGATCTTCTAACTGACAGCTTTTTATCTGCAATTCTTCTTATCGCATCCCTGGATTCGGAAGTGTTTTCAATTGTATGGGTGTCTCTTAAGGTGAGTGGTATTTCCACTTTATTGGCAAGCCTGATGGGGGCGCCCCTTGGATTTTTAATAGCTTACGGCTCTTTTAAAGGTAAGCGTATTCTTATAGTATGTTTAAATACAATGCTGGCGTTTCCAACTGTAGTTATTGGTCTTTTTGTATATTCTTTTATCTCAAGAAGAGGAATATTCGGACCTTTCGACCTGCTGTACACGCAGAAGGCAATAATTATTGGTCAGTTTATATTGATTTTGCCAATAATTGCCACCCTTACCATTGCCGCTATAAGCAGGATTGATGAAAGATACCGTAAAACCGCCATGACTTTAGGAGCTAATCGCCTGCAGACTGCATGCGTTATTTTCAGGGAGGCCAGGTTCGGGATAGTCGCTGCGGTGATAGCTGCATTCGGACGAGTTATTGCAGAGGTTGGTATAAGCATGATGCTGGGAGGGAATGCAAAAGGTTTCACACGTACGATGACCACTGCAATGGCCATGGAATATGATAAGGGAGAATTCATCTTAGCTGTAGCTCTGGGTATTATATTGCTGGTATTAAGCTTTGGCATTAATCTCGTTTTTCATTTTTTTCAGGGAAGAACCAGGACCTGATGCTTTATTCATTATCAAAGATAACCAAGGAATACGGTTCAAGGACGGTTCTGGACATTCCTTTAATGGAAATTGAAAAAGGGAAAATTTACGCTTTGCTTGGTCAAAACGGTGCCGGCAAAACTACCCTGTTGAACATCCTGAGTTTCCTTGAGGTTCCTACTACAGGTGACATCCTTTATCGTTCAAAAACCGTTAATTTTTCAGAATCATCCCTGCAAAACCTTCGTAAAGAAGTGGTTATGATAGACCAGCACCCCATTTTATTTACAAACACGGTTTATAAAAATGTTGAATTCGGCTTAAAAATCAGACGCATTCCTCAAAAAAAGAGAAAAATTATTATTGAAGAAACGCTTGATCTTGTTGGGATGAGTGATTTTGTCCAGGCTCAGGCGCATCGGCTTTCAGGTGGTGAGACCCAGCGGGTAGCGATAGCCCGTGCTCTGGCTGTTTCTCCTGAAGTGCTTTTGTGTGACGAACCTACTTCAAATTTAGATGCTGAAAATCAGGCTGCTATTATAAATACTCTAAAGCAGATAAATGAACAAAGAAAAATAACCATTATGTTTACAACGCACTACATGTATCAGTTCTCTTCATTAGCCCACCATACTTTT
>VMSQ01000023.1 GCA_013792055.1 Desulfobacteraceae bacterium | reverse complement strand
GGCTTTCGCCGGAATGACAGAAATGGAGCCGGAATGATACTGCGAATAAATTAGCGCAGACCCCTGACCACCGTGAAAATTATGGAAGATAAACCAAAAAAGAAGGTCGACATACTTATAGTTGATGATAGTGAAGCAAATCTAACTACTCTTGAAGCTTATCTTGTTACGCTTGGATTTTTTCCACGTAAGGCCAGGGAAGGATCAGAGGCATTGAAAGAAGTTGCCAAATCTACTCCCGACATTATTTTTCTTGACCTGATGATGCCGGGTATGGACGGATTCGAAGTAACCAGGAGGTTGAAATCTGATCCAAAGACCTTCAAGATTCCTGTTGTGGCGATTACTGCCTTTTATGACCGTGAGAACAATGTGAAAGCCATTGAGGCCGGTGTTGACGGCTTTATAACCAAACCCATTGATGAGCCGATACTCAAAGCCTATATTGCGAGCCTTCTTAAAATGAAGGATCTGGAAAGCGAACTGAATGCTTCGCTTAACAGCCTTGACAATATCAGGGAATATCACCGAAGAATTGCGCCTGGCCGAAGCAGAACCAGAGAAATAATCGGCAATAGCGATCTGATAAAAGAAGTTAGAGCCAGGATCGACATGGTCAAAGACTTGGCAGTGCCGGTATTAATTTCAGGAGAAAGCGGGGTAGGTAAGCAGTTAGTAGCCGAAGCAATACACTGGGAAGGTAATCGGGCATCTGAACCCTTTGTTCAGATTAATTGCCCCAGTTTGCAGGAGAACCTTCTGGAAAGTGAGCTGTTTGGACATGCAAAAGGTGCCTTTACAGGGGCAATTAAAGATAAGAAGGGCCTGGTTGAGGTTGCCGAAAAAGGAACATTGTTTGTGGATGAGATAGGAGATATGAGCCTGGCGGTTCAAGCCAAAATTTTGTCATTGCTTGACTCGGGTTTTTTCAGACGGGTAGGGGAAACAAAAGAAAGAAAGGCAAATGTCAGGATTATTGCAGCAACTAATCATGATCTTGAAAAGGAAATAGAAAAAGGCAGGTTCAGGCTGGATCTTTTTTACAGACTCAATGTTTTCGAGATTAAGGTGCCACCTTTGCGAAATCGTAAAGAAGACATTCCTCTGCTATCCAAGTATTTTTTGGCCAGGTCTTCATTAACAGAGATTCCTGAGAAGTCATTTTCCACTGACGCAATAAAACTTCTTCAACAATATGACTGGCCCGGCAATGTCAGGGAGCTTTATAATGTGGTTGAAAGAGCCATTGTTTTTTCCGGTCAGGATAACGAGATTACTTCTGAACACCTTCCGCCGGAATTGACCCGCCAAAATGGATCAGAGCGACCCTCGGCAGCTCAACTTCACATAAACGACATTCAGCTTTCCGACAACATAACACTTAAAGAATTAGAAATAGCTTATATTAAAAAAGTGCTTAAAAAAGAAAAAGGTAATCGAACCAGTTCCGCCAGGATGCTGGGAATATCCAGATCCACCCTGAAAAAGAAGATAGCCGACAATCCATCTCTCCGGGAAACAGACAGATAAATAAGTTACGGGCTACGAGTTTCCAGTTTCCGGTTTATCACAGAAAACCCTTGCTTTTTTCAAATTTTACAATAAAATTACTATTGATAATATCAGTCTTGAGGGAAGAAGGACGAGAGAGGTGTTACGCCATGCATAAGATAATTAATGTCACAGTCTTGCAGAACTATAAAGTAAAACTGGAGTATGCCGACGGGGAAAACGGTATTGCCGATCTCTCCCATCTTGTTGGGAAAGGAGTCTTTATCTTATGGAATGATTACAAAGCATTCCAGAATGTTAAAATAGGTTTGTCAGGAGAACTATTGTGGAATGACCAGGTTGATCTTTGCCCGGATTCTCTCTACCTTCAAATAACCAATAAAGAACCTGAAGATCTTTTCCCCAGTCTAAAGCGAAAGGTGGCGTATGCCTGAGATTTCCAGATTTTATGGGATCATCGTCAAGATGTTTTTCGATGATCATAATCCACCACACTTTCATGCCATTTACGGCGAGCATGAGGTCCTGATTGACATAAACACCTTCGCTGTATTTGCAGGACATATACCACCAAGGGCGCTTGGGCTTGTTATCGAATGGGCAACACTACACCAAGATGAATTGCTCAATGACTGGGAAAGGGCACAAAGTCAAGAACCTCTCAGCAAGATTGAACCTTTGAAGTAACGCTAAATAGTCATTCAACAATTCATTCACGGACGGTTGGAAACAATCGAACCAGTTCCGCCAGTATGCTGGGAATATCCAGATCCACCCTGAAAAAGAAGATAGCCGACAATCCATCTCTCCGGGAAATAAGCAGATAAACGAGTGGTTCATTTCCGGCCATTTAGTTCTGAATCAATACTTCCAGTTTTTTCCTTTAACAACACGCTTTGATTGAAATTCCAATAAGTTATAATTATCCTTAGGATGTCGGGCTTTATTGGTACATTATTTGCTACACTATAAATATAAGAACTCTACTTTAATCAAAGGAGGTATGGAAAATGAATAGGGAGACAAAAAAAACAATATGGGAAGAAGTATTATTCGAAACGAGTTATCCTTCATGGATATTAATGCTTATTGCAAGTGTTTATGCTTTTGTTTTGCTTATCGTTGTTATCATATGAATATAGGTCTAAGGTAACTAATCAGGTTAACGGTTCACAGTTCAAGGTTCACGGTTAGAGAGATGAAAATCGGTTATAAATTAATTTTAGGGTTTTTGACAGTTGCAATGATGGTCGGGGTGATCGGCTATATCGGTGTAGCCAACAGTAAACATATCGGCGAGAGTTTTGAGCAATCAGAAAGATTAGATATGCCTTCATTAATTGCAACAATGGAAATAGAATCGGCTGCCCGTCAGGCTTCGATAAAAGCAATGGAGTATTCTTTGAGAGGTGAAAAAGGAGACAGGGAAAAAACTTTTGAGGCATTAGAGAAATTAGACACCCATTTTAATGCTCTTGAAAAATCAGAAGAAACAGAAATATCTGTTAAAGGACAAGACCCTGGAGATGAAGCATCAAGGATACAAGCTATCGGCTATAAGATTGACAACTTAAAAACTATAATTGGAAAATATATTGCTTTAAAAGATCAAGAGATATCGTTAGAAGAACTATTCGTAAAAGAAGAAGAAATTAATAATGCCAGAAAAGATTTAATTCACTTATTATACGAGCAAAAAGATTATGAACGCAAAGAGCTGGATGAATCTCTTGCAACAACTAAAAGTAAAATTACCCAGGGGGCCAATATAATATCAATCTTAAGTTTGGTCTCAGTATTTGTGGCTTTTTTGATAGGATTCTTTATCACCCGCTCAATTTCCAGACCAATTCAAAAATTAAAAAATGCTGCCAATGAAATAAGCAAAGGCAATTTAAGTATCACTCTGGACATTAATTCCGATGATGAAATTGGAGATTTATCGAATGCTTTCAATAAGATGGCAAATGACCTGGTAAAATATCATAAAAATCTTGAAAAGATGGTGGAGGATCGAACAGCAGAACTAAAAACCGCCAATAATCTTTTGCAAAAGGAGATATCAGAACGCAGGCGAAATGAGGAGTCGCTATTTAAAAGCACTAACCTGACACAAGTTGCTTATAATCAATCCATAATCTATGCAGAGCATCTCAAAAAAGAAATTGCAGAGCACAAACTGGCGGAAGAGGCGCTGAAGGAAAGTGAAAACAGATACCGCACTCTTTTCGAAGATTCCAGAGATGGTATATGTATATCCACCAGAGATGGCCGATTAGTGGATATCAATCAGTCCTGGCTCGACATTTTCGGTTATTTAAGAGAAGAAGTGATTAATATGGATGTCCGTGGGTTATATGTGAATTATGATGACAGGATCCGGTTTCAGCGGGAGATAGAGCAAGGAGGATCTGTTCGTGACTATGAGATTAAATTGTTTAAAAAGGATGGAACAGAGATAGACTGCATTATGACAGTGATGCTGTGGCGTGCTAATGGCGGTAGTATTTTGGGATACTGGGGTATGATCCGCGACGTGACCGAACAGAAGCTTCTCGAAGCCCAGCTTATACGAGCCCAAAAGATGGAGGCTATCGGCACTCTGGCCGGAGGCATAGCCCATGATTTTAACAATACACTTCAAGTTATTTTGGGTTATGCTCAACTTTTGCTGGATAATAAAAAAGGAAAAGATATTGAAAACAGTTATATAAAAACAATTGAAAAATCCGCTCAGAGAGCTGCAGAACTAACCAGTCAACTTCTCGTTTTTAGTAGAAAAGTAGAAAGTGAATTAAGGCCTGTCTCCCTTAATCAGGAGCTCATAAAGGAGGAAAGATTACTTCGAAGAACTATTTCCCAAATGATAGATATTGAATTAAAGCCGGCTGAAAACCTGAATATCATTAATGCAGATCCAGCGCAATTAGGACAAATCATAATGAATCTTGCAATTAACGCCAGGGATGCCATGCCGGATGGAGGCAAACTTATATTTGAAACAAAAAACATAATACTTGATGAAAAATATTGTAAAGTTAATTTAGGGATTATTCCAGGGGGATATGTTCTTATGAGCGTTTCCGATACAGGCAATGGTATGGATAAAGACACCCTGGAACATATATTCGAGCCTTTTTACACTACAAAGCAAACAGGCGAAGGGACAGGGCTTGGTTTGTCCATGGTTTACGGTATTGTAAAAAGTCATGGCGGTCACATAACATGTAACAGCAAGCCGGGCCATGGAACTGTTTTTAATATTTATTTTCCGGTAATAAAAGAGATAGATAATTTGGAACAGGCAGAACCCAAAAATGAGGCGGAAATATATGGCGGCAATGAAACAGTGCTCATCGTTGATGATGTGAAAAGCATTCTGGAACTTGGACAATATATGTTAAGTCCATATGGCTACAAAATAATTAAAGCCGAAAATGGTGAAGAGGCGATTAAAATATATAAAACGGAAAAGGACAGGATTGATTTGGTGATTCTGGATATAGATATGCCGGGCATGGGAGGCGATAAGTGCCTGCAGGAACTTCTGAAAATTAATCCTGATATTAAAGCGATAATTGCCAGCGGTTATACTGGGAAACTCAAAATAAAAGAGTTTATGAAAAATGGAGCTGCAGGATATGTCTGCAAGCCATACAGACTCGAAGATATGCTAAAAAATGTAAGGGAGGTTTTGGGTAATAGCGTAGAGGAAAGAGCGTAGAGGAAAGAGTATAGAGGAAAGAGTATAGAGCAAAGAGTATAGAGCAAAGAGTGACAAACTCGTAAAAAGTCGAAAAATACCATTTCCCGTCATTCCGGTGAAAACCGGAATCCAGTATTTTCAACTAGTTGCAGACTATCTGGACTCCGGTTTTCACCGGAGTGACGACTTTTTACGAGTTCATCAAAGAGTAATAGGAGTTAAATAATGATCAATATAGAAAAACGAGCAAAAATTCTGATCGTGGACGATGATTCTGTTAGTGGTATGATTTTAGAAGGATATCTTCGACCATATAATTATTACATTCATATCGTTAACAACGGCGAAAATGCATTGAAATGGGCCAGGCAGTTTAAGCCGGATCTGATTCTTATGGATATAATGATGCCCGGGATTTCCGGATTTGAGGTCTGTGAGAGGTTAAAGAAGGAGAAAGAAACCCAGGATATCCCTGTGTTATTTATCAGCGCTCTTTCAGATCCTGATTCTCATAAAAAGTCCATTGAGTCAGGTGGAGAGGGATATATACTCAAGCCTTTTAATGAGAGTTATGTCAGGCTTTACGTAAAGTTATTTGTATAGATTAAGATATTCTCATAGTTACGCTTTCGTCTTTTTTATTGCTCTAAGGTTTATTAATAGAAAACAAATAATGACCAATACAACCGAACAAGTAAAAATTCTGATCGTGGACGATGATACTGCCACCGGCATCATTTTAGAAGGATACCTTCGACCATATAATTATTACATCCATATCGTTGACAACGGAGAAAAAGCATTGGAATGGGCTGAGAAGATCAAGCCGGATCTGATTCTTCTGGATATAATGATGCCTGGGATTTCCGGATTTGAGGTATGTGAGAGATTAAAGAACGAAAAAACAAGCCAGTATATCCCTGTACTGTTTATAACTTCACTTTCAGATCCTTATTCTCATAAAAAGGCCATTGAGTCCGGTGCGGAGGGATTTATAGTCAAGCCGTTTAATGCGGATTTAATTATAGCCTATGTAAAGTTATTTGCCAGGATGAAGAAAGATCACGACAACGCCGAACAGTGTTTAGATTCTATCAAAAAAATTGTCGGTTCGAGCATCCGCGACCTGGCAAATGTGAATTTTGCTGTTTCAGGCAATTTGGAAATGGCTTTGCTTAACCATGATCAATCGGAAAATTCATATAAATATATTAAAAAGGCATTATATAGTTTAAAAAAAGGGAACAAGATGCTCCATAAATTACGAAATAAAATGTCTTTTGAGTAAAAAACATACTTAATCTTTCCATCTCCATCTTCATCATCTGATCCTCGCACATACGCAGCGTCCAGGAGAAGAATGATGCATGCCGGTCAGTATCCCTGCGGATCAATAGATTTCCTTTTATGACTTCAGTTCTCAAGACAAAGTTATTGCAAAAATTATTAATAGTTATATCCTTAAAAAAGGAAAACTACCGGCCCTGGTGCTATACGATTTAATTTAGATATTAAGTTTACAAACAAAGCTAACTCTCATTATAGCTATCCAGTAAATCATAAAATATAATCACAACATGAAGAAGGTGTGTATAAAGGTATAAGGATTTAGATTTGGATTAACAGGAAAAGTTTCGATAATTTAAAATGCCGGCCACCAAGCGTTGACAAGTTGCTTTTTGTATTGGTAAATTTCTGTGTAAAGATATCCTATGAATGAAATCCTGATATGGAGTGAATAAAGTATATGAAGATAATAGCTATTATACCTTCGAGATATGGATCGACACGGTTTGAAGGCAAGCCGCTTGCGCTTATTGCGGGGAAACCAATGATAAATTGGGTGTACGAAAGAGCAAGCCAGGCAGAGAGCGTAACTGATGTAATTGTTGCCACGGATGATCAGAGAATTTTTAATGCTGTAAAGGATTTTGGCGGTAAAGTTGTCATGACTTCAAAAGAGAACAGATCAGGTACCGACAGAGTTGCAGAAGCTGCCGAGCTCATTGGTCTTAACCTGGATGATATTATTGTGAATGTCCAGGGTGATCAGCCCCTTCTTGACCCCAGATGTATTGACGATCTGGTAAAACCCTTTTTTACAATTCCGGATCTTGGGATGAGCACACTTGCTTTTAAGATTATTAATAAAGATGAAATAACAAATCCAAAGCATGTTAAAGTTACATTTGACGACAAGGGCTTTGCTCTATATTTTTCCAGATCGCCGATACCTTTTTGTCGTGATTCATCAACCGGCTATGATATTTATAAGCATTTAGGTGTTTATGCTTATACCAGACAATTTTTAGAAGTGTTCAAAAAACTTCCTTATGGAAAGCTGGAGGTCATAGAGAAATTGGAACAGCTCAGAGCGATTGAACATGGTCATAAAATCATGGTGGTTGTAACCCCTTATGATTCACCTGAAGTAGATCATCCTGAGGATATTGAAAGAATAGAAAAGCGGTTAAATTGAAGATTGAAGAGCAAAACAATTGAAGATTGAAGATTGAAAATTGAAGATTTGTGGAATCGCATATGGATTGAATATTGTATATTGAATATTGTATATTTGTGGAAATCGCTTCGCTCCATTAATTCATATAAAATTAACAGAATTCCTTCAATATTCAATTTTCAATATTCAATCTTCAATTTAATTATTGGATATTCTGCTCAATAATTTCTTCAGATTCTGTGATTGGAATTTTAGTTTTTGTATCTTTTGGAAGGACGGTTTTGGGTTGAGCCTGAGTTGATGGTATGGAGCTAATCTTTTTGTCGAAATCTCTTTTTATTTGATCCAGCTTTTGATCATAAAGCTTTTTTTCATTTTGAAGTGCGGAATCAAGCGCTTTTTTGTCTATTTTTGCAGACGAGAGATTTGAAATATCAGAATTTATTTTATCTATCTTGGTATATATAATATCAACTTGTTTGGAAAGATCTGCTATTTTTTTATTAAAGTTAGTGTCAATGGTTTTTAATTCAGATGAAACATTTTTCAGGTCATTAGTAGAAGATGTTATCTTTTTTTCTAAATTAGCTATAGTGGAGTCAAACTTTTTATTATTATCTTTTATTGCAGTTCTAATATATCTAATAGCGGTTGTTGCTTCTTTACTTTCAGCCTGTAAGGAAGAAATATTATTTTCAATTTTGTTATATTTTGATGTTAAGTCGGATAATTTTGTTTCAAGATCCTTTGAAAGATTCCGAACCTCCTTGCTTCCAGTGTCGTGAACCGTCGTTACTCTTCTTTTGATATCAAGATATGCTAAAAAAATTATAACAGCTATAAGAAATGGTATAAAAACTGAAAAAAAAGTTATCCTGTTGCTTAGTTTTTCTATCCGTGTATTTTCCATTTCCTCTTGGAATCGGGAATCCGCACCTTCATCATCAACACCAATCTTAAAGTCTGGTTTGTCATTTTCATTCATTTGTTTTTATTCCCATTCTATTGTGCTTGGCGGCTTTGAACTGATGTCATAGACGACTCTGTTTACTCCCTGAACTTCATTTATGATTCTGTTTGATATATCTCCCAGAAGCTTATGAGGCAGTCTTGCCCAGTCGGCCGTCATTGCATCTTTGCTGGTAACCGCACGGATAGCTGCAATATTTTCGTATGTTCGCTTGTCACCCATTATGCCTACACTTTTAAGAGGCAGAAGAACGGCAAATGACTGCCATAATTTTTTATAATATCCTTTATTTTTTATCTCTTCAAGCAAAATAGCATCTATTTCTCTTAATATTGAAAGTCGCTGTCTCGTTACTTCTCCAATTATTCTGATAGCAAGACCGGGGCCTGGAAAAGGTTGCCTCCAGATAAATTCTTCGTGAAGTCCTAATTCTTTGCCCAGCAGACGGACTTCATCCTTAAAGAGATACTTTAACGGCTCAATAAGTTTTAATTTCATTTTTTTTGGCAGGCCGCCCACATTGTGATGAGATTTTATGATAGATGATGGTCCGCCAAAAGCAGATACAGACTCAATAACATCAGGGTAAAGGGTGCCCTGGGCCAGGTAGTCGACATTCTTTATTTTACGGGCTTCGGCTTCAAATACATCCATAAATATTTTGCCGATTATCTTTCTCTTTTTTTCAGGATCAGTTATATGGGTTAATGCTTTTAAAAACTTGCTTTTTGCATTAATAAATTTAATGTTGATTTTAAGATGTTGTTTAAGATTTTTTTTCAGCTTATCTGCTTCATTCTTTCTGAGAAGACCGTTGTCAACAAATATACAGGTAAGATTCTTTCCTATTGCCTTGTGTATAAGCAGGGCTGTAACACAGGAATCTACTCCACCGCTTAGGCCCAGAATAACTTTTTCTGATTTTATCGTTTCTTTGATATTTGATATTGAATCCCTGGCAAATGACTTCATTGTCCATGAACGTTTACAGCCACATATATCAAAAATAAAGTTGCGAAGAATAGTCTTGCCTTGTTGTGTGTGTTGAACTTCCGGATGGAACTGGACCCCGTAATAATTTTTATTTTTATTAACGGTTGCCGCAATTTCCGTATTTTCTGTGGAACCTGCTATTTCAAATCCTGCAGGCAGCTTAACTATTGAATCACCGTGACTCATCCAGCATTTTGTTATTTTATCAACATTATTAAATAAGTTTTTTTGAGTTTTAATTTTAAGCTCAGCAAAGCCATACTCGCGTTTTTTTGCCTTTTTTACAGTCCCCCCCAGAGAATGAACCATAAACTGCATTCCATAACATATTCCAAGAACAGGTATGCCAAGATCAAAAATCGCCCTGTCGATTTCAGGGCTCTGTTTTTCGTAAATGCTTGCTGGCCCACCCGATAGTATTATGCCTTCCGGTTTAAGAGATCTTACATAATCAATATCAGTATCTGGTGGTAATATTTGACAGTATATATGACATTCGCGAACACGGCGCGCTATCAACTGATTATATTGCGAGCCGAAATCTATTATGATTATCATTATAAGTCCTTATTTTTTGTAGGGTCAGTAAAGTTGATGAATTCGTAAAAAGTCGAAGGACGGCAAAGTAAAAAGCTTCAGTTTCAAGGCGCGCAAATCCTGCGGAATGAGACGTACTTATAGCTACGTCGCAATGACAAAGGATGTAGCGCAACGCAGAAAATGGACTTTTTACGAAGCCGTCAAAGTTAAACGATTTGCGCAAGCAATTTGAATATGTTAAAGACCCTGAAAAATGTCAACTTTAATTTAAACGTTTAATATGAAAAACAATATTATCATTCAGATATATGAAGTCCAAACTCCGGCTGAAGCCGAAAAACTCATCGAACTTGGGGTGGATCATATCGGAAGTGTTATTGTTTCTGACCTGGAATGGCGGGTTCCTGTTGTTAAAGAAACAGTGAATTGGATAGCTTCTACAAATTCGAAGAGCAGCTTGATCATGCTTTTCAGTGAGCTGAATAATATCTTTCGGGCATTGGATTATTACAGGCCGGATATGCTTCATTTTTGTGAAGACATAGCGAGCCGTTACAGTATATATGGGAACTGTGAAGATTTGATACAGTTACAACAAAATATTAAAGAAAGGTTTCCTGAAATCAAGCTTATGCGTTCTATCCCGATAGCTCAGGCCGGAATGAAAAACCGGGTTACATCAATTGAATTTGCACGGATGTTTGAGCCTGTAAGTGATTATTTTTTGACCGACACATTGCTTGTAAAATCATCTGGTTCCGCCTTGAAAAACCAGCCGGTCGAAGGTTTTGTCGGCATAACCGGCAGAACATGTGATTGGGATGTGGCTGCAGACCTGGTCAAATCAAGCAGCATACCTGTTATTCTTGCAGGAGGCCTGGGGCCTGATAATGTGTTCGATGGTATCATGCGTGTTTGTCCTGCCGGTGCGGATAGCTGCACTGGAACCAATTCTTTAGATTTTAAAGGTAGGCCCATAAGGTTTCAAAAGGATCTTGAAAAGGTAAGGCGGTTTGTTGAAGAAACGCGCAAAGCGGAAAAGATAGTTATCGGATAATTAGAACCATAATGGGTATAGTTCACAAACAGCATGAACAGTTATAAATTGGCCG
>VMSQ01000175.1 GCA_013792055.1 Desulfobacteraceae bacterium | reverse complement strand
GAAAGTGGCTCTAAGAAATTGCAATGTTTGTTTTATGACCGGCCGTATCCTCCAAGCTATCTGAAAAAGGAGCATACGGATCACCCATTAAAGGTCAGGTCACGTCTACATTTGACCTTTTGCCAAATATATCATAGATCAAATGTAGACTTTAATGGGTGACACCATTTGCTCTTCCCAAAATTCGAGTTGGGCTGGCACGAAAAACAAGCAAATCGGGCCTGCCCGAAACAGTGGGCATCTTTAAAACGAAAGACAGAAAATATATGGGTTAAGTGATCCTTGAGACGTTCACGATTTTAAAGCGCCGGACATCAGCTCACCCACCCGTCGGGTGAAACCGGCAGGGTCGTCTATTTTGCCGCCCTCGCTGATGGTGGCAAGGTCAAACAGAAGGTGGGCGTAATCTTTGAGAACCGGCGCGGCAGCATCCTCTTCAAAGATCGAATTGATCTTCTCGACAACCGGATGGTTCATGTTCAGCTCGAGAATCCTTTTCGAGTCGGGTGTTTTTTGACCCGAGGCCTTGAGAATTTTTTCCATGTAGGCGCTCATGTCGGAGCTGGCCCCGGAAAGACAGGCCAACGAATCAGTGAGGCGGGTGGACGGTTTTACTTCTTTTATGTTTTCTTCCAGAAGTAGACGGAGTTGCTTGAAAAGACCATCATATTTATCCTTTTTGTCATCATCGACCTTGTCTAACGCAAGATCGCCCTTTTCAGCACTTTTCAACGATTTGCCGTCGTATTCGGTAAGAGATTGAACCACCCATTCATCTATCGGATCGAACATGAGCAGGACCTCATAATGCTTTGCCTTGAGCTGCTCCAAAAGAGGGCTGTTCAGAAGAGCGGTCATGTTATCGCCGGTGATGTAGTAGATTTCCTTCTGATCGGGCTGCATGTTGTCCACATACGCCTTGAGTGAAACCCACTTGCCGTCTGATTTGCTTGTCTTAAATCGCGCCAATTCGGCGATTTTGTTCTTGTTTTCAAAGTCGGAATGAATACCGACTTTGAGAACGGCCCCAAATTCCCCGTAGAATTTTTCGTATTCTTTGTCTTCCAGACCTTTCAGCAGTTCAAAAATCTTTTTGACAAGATTCTGGCGGATATTTCTCACCAGGGCGTTTTGCTGGAGAATCTCACGACTGATATTCAGGCTGAGGTCCGATGAATCTACAACCCCTTTTACAAATCGGAGGTATTCCGGCATCAGATCCGCACAGTCGTCCATGATAAAAACCCGTTTGCAGTAAAGATGGATACCATGTTTTGCATCAGGGTTAAACAGGTCAAGGGGCGCTTTGGAAGGAATATACAGAAGGGCGGTGTATTCGGTGGCTCCTTCGAATTTGCTGTGCAGCCGTGCCAGGGGCGGATTCCAGTCATGGCTGATATGCCTGTAAAACTCTTCATGCTCCTTGTCGTCGATCTCGTCTTTGGCCTTGGTCCAGATCGCCTTCATGGAGTTTAAGGTTTCTTCTTTTACGACCTTGCGGGTGGTCTTTCCGAGGGGCTTGCCGTCCTTGTCCTTGAGCTGCTCGGGTTCCGGGATGGGCTCATCTTTTTCCACATCCAGCACCACAGGGTAGTTGACAAAGTCGGAATGCTGCTTGACAATGTGTCTGATGACCCATTCATCCGTAAAATCCTGCTCTCCGTCTTCTTTTTTCTTCAGTTCAAGGGTTATTAAGGTTCCCCGGCTTTCTTTTTTTGCTTCTTCGATGGTATAGGTTCCGTCGCCACAGGATTCCCAGCGAACCCCCTTTTCCGATCCGGCCGCTCTGGTCAGGAGGGTGATCTTGTCCGCTACGATAAAGGCGCTGTAGAATCCGACACCGAACTGGCCGATCAGTTCAGGGGTAAGGGTGTCGCCATTTTTCTGCTTCATGGCCGCCATGAAAGCAGCCGTTCCACTCTGAGCAATTGTCCCGATGTTTTCCATGACCTCGTCATAGGTCATTCCGATGCCATTGTCCGAGATTTCAAATGTCTGTTTGATTCCGTCCGGGGTGAGCTTAATCTTAAATTCCGTGTCGTTACCCAGAATGTCGGGGTTTGTTTGGGCCTCAAATCGCAGTTTGTCGATGGCATCCGACGCGTTGGATATCAGTTCGCGAAGAAATATCTCCTTGTTTGAATAAAGAGAGTTGATGATCAGCTTCAAAAGTTGCTTAACTTCCGATTTAAATTCGTGGGTTTTTGCTTGATTACTCATAATTCCTCCAGTCAAAAGTCTGTTTTCAGATATTATAAAAATATGAACTAAAATGCGTGTGATTTTTAATTTGTCAACCCGTGTGGCTGTATTGTGGGCGTTTGAAATTAAACTTACAAGTACTCCGGGGTCTCATATTGTCATGACAGATACGGATTTGCAGATGCCATTAGTTTTGTCGGCTATATAAGTATTTGCTTTTGAATTGAAAAAAGGTTTAAGTTATAAAATAAAATAGGGGATTCTGACATTTCGTATTTTAGAGTTGAGAACATTCTGCATGAACCTCCCCTCCAGATAATACCGTTCAACACCAGGCTGTGGACCAAAAATGACAAATGAAGATATGACTCCGCGCAACTCAAAAAAGTATTCTATCCCGTCGAAGCGCACGAAAGACGATTCCGAACACGTTCTCAAGAAAGCTTCTTTGGCCCACAAGGAAGGCAGGCTTGCTGAGGCGGAAAAAGGCTATCTGGAACTATTGAGAAGAAAGCCTGATTGGGGACAGCTGCTGAATGCGCTTGGAACGGTATTCTTGGACCAGTCCCGGCCGGATAAGGCCAAGAAAGTTTTTGAAAAAGCAGCCGACCTTAGAACTCCCTATTTTCCGGCATGCTATAACCTGGCCAGTCTGAAGCAGCGAGAGAACGATCACAAGGGTGCCATAAGTATTTACAGGACCATGTTGGAAAAGCAGCCTGGTATTGGTGAAGCATGGAATAATTTGGGTGTTGCATATAGGGAAATCGGGGACCAGGATGAAGCCATATCCTGTTTTCGAAGGGCAGTTGCGTTCGCTCCTTACATGGCAGAGGCATGGAACAACCTTGGCGTGGCACAGGACGAGTTTAATATGATTGAAAACGCTTCAAAGTCATACAGAAAGGCCATTGAGATACGGTCAGATTATGCATCCGCCCACTTCAACCTTGGGATTTCTCTTCAAAAGCTCAGGCGATTCAAGGAAGCCGAGGAACATTACAACAAGGTGCTTGAGACCAAGCCGGATGATGAGGCGGCAAGATTCATGCTCCAAAGCCTGGGGACATCGGCAACACCTGATGCCGCACCGGTGGAACACGTGCGTAGGATTTTTGATCGGTGTGCCGGGACTTTTGAAAGGATCCTGGTTAAAGACCTGGAATACAAGACCCCTGAACTCCTGTTTGACCTTGTGCGCCCATATCTGACTGAAGAAATGAATGTTCTGGACCTTGGCTGTGGTACCGGTCTGGGCGCTCAACTCTATCGGCCGTTTGCGAAAAGACTGATAGGCGTCGATGTATCGTCAAAGATGCTCGAAAAGGCCGCAGAGAAGAAAATCTACAACCGGCTCGAGGTTTTTGACATACTTCAAGACTGGGGTTTTCCCAAAAAATTTGATCTTATATATAGCTCTGACGTCTTTGTATATTTCGGGAATCTGGATACGATCATCAGGTCCGCATCTTCATATCTTGTTTACGGAGGGATCATTGCATTTTCAGTGGAAAGACTGGAAGACAACAGCATGGGGTACCGGCTCTTTCCCAGCGGTCGCTATGCACACACACGGACATATATTCAAGATTGCCTAAGGCGTTATGGATTACAATTAATAGAAGAAACCAAAGCAGATATTAGGAAGCAGTCAGGAAATCAGGTCAAGGGATTATTAATTGTAGCAAAAAAGGAGGTGCGCGAGGTCGCATCTTCAAAACATGGCGCTTGACGTTAATAACGAAATGCGTTAATATATTTTTATGATAAAAACTTTCCGGGATAAAGAAACCGAAAAAATTTTTAATAGACTTTTTTCCAGAAAATTGCCGCAAAATATGCAGCATCTTGCACGCAGAAAATTGGTTATCCTGGATGCGGCGACCGAATTAAACGCTTTGCGTGTTCCACCCGGAAACAGATTGGAAGCTTTGAAAGGTAATCGGAAAGGACAACATAGCATTCGCATCAACGATCAGTGGCGAATATGTTTCCAATGGAAAGCCGGTGATGCATATGATGTCGAAATTGCAGATTATCATTAGGAGGCAATAATGAAAAATAAAAAACTTCCTCCCGTTCATCCTGGAGAAATTCTTATTGAGGAATTTCTGAAGCCAATGGGAATCAGTCAATATCGGCTGGCCAAAGACATAAGTGTATCTCCAAGACGTATTAACGAAATTGTTCATGGTAAGCGTTCAATCACCGCTGATACAGCCCTGCGTTTAGGGCGATTTTTTGAGATATCGCCTCAGTTTTGGCTAAATCTTCAAAATCGCTTCGATCTTGAGGTAACAGAGGATCTACTTGCAGACCGACTTGATAAAGAGGTACATGTGCTCAGCTCAAATGCAGCTTAAATTATAGATTAAAAGGGCCTAAGGGGGTCGGGCTTTTGATTTTTGCAGAGTAAAATGCTACTGATTATGACATAGCACGTCCCCTCAGAATAGAGTTTCCAGGCGCATAGTATCATGTAATGAACCGTGGGAGACTCTTTTAATCACAGGCTGGAATGTGGGACGTCCCGCACTTCCGTCCCGGCCATCAAAGTATTTGCTTTTGAATTGAAAACAAGGTATAATTATTTAAAATTATAAAACAAATTGGGGATTCTGCTATTTCGTATTTTAGAGTTGAGAACATTCTGCACGAACCTCCTTCAGTCGTCCCCAGTCACCAAGGATTTTTTAAAGATAGCTAATATCCGACCTTTAGAATTCGAATACTTTTATTAACAGTTCAACTCTCCTAATTCTGAAGCTGTCTTTATCAATAGTTATCCAGTTAGAAAATTATAAAAATATCAAAATGGTGATCAGCGTCAATCGCTTAATTTAGATGATATGCTGCTCACCAATTAGCGAAGGGTCGTAAAGATCCGGAAAGTAATAGGGAAGAACACCAATCGGCAGCCCGATCGTTAACGGCGCACGGTGGCTTTGCGACTGCAAAAGACCGTCCTCGATCAGCGCGCTGACGATTCGGCGTGCATTGCGTTCGCTCATGTTCAGGATCTCAACGGCCATGCCTCTTGGTATGTCGCCCCGCATAAATACGGCTCTGAGTAATTTTGCCGACTCAATCCGCAAAGGCTTTTTATCATGTTTGGCCCGCGTTTCCACATACCAGTCGATTCGGGTTTCGATTTGGTCGAGCCTCAGCAAACCTTCCATGAAGCGTATTTGATCCAGGCAGATTTCAAAGAAAAACCGGCAGAAATCCGACAGCAGGTCATCATCAAAATAGTGAGCGCCATTTTGTTCATCCGGGGAATCAGTGGCCCACAGCTCAAACATATATTGTTTTTTATTTCTTGATAAACCTCGGGACAAAGACCACAGATTGTTTTTATTAATGCCTATCCTGGCGAGATATAGCCCTGAGAAAAGGCGGGCAACCCTGCCGTTTCCGTCCCGGAAGGGATGCAGCCATGTCAGCCGGTGATGACTTGCTGCCATTGCGATTAAACGTTCATCACCATGAAACTGATCCGGGCTATAGCTTTGGGCAAAGGTTTTAAGCAATGCCGGCAAATCCTGATAGTCCGGCCCATGAAGTGACCGGCCATCCACGGAGACATTGACATCCCGGATTTGGCCCGGATTAACCGGCGCTTTGGAAAACCCTTTGGGGGTATGGGTGTACAGATGTTTTTCCGGTAAGTTGGCATAGAATGCAGCATGAATTCCAGACAGAAACTGTTGGTTGCAGATATTAAGTTTTTGCGGTGTATTCACAAGTTCCATAAACCGCTTTTCGGTTTTTACATGGGCGGCACACAGTTCCTGCGCATATTTTTTCTCTGGATCTTGAGAAAACTTCTTTTGTAAGGCCATATCGATGTCCGGGATAGTTGTTTTATGGCCTTCAATAAGATTGCTGTAATAGCTGTTGACGAGTCGGAGCTGGTCACCAAGTACAATAGCCGTTTCCCTGGCTACCTTGCTTTCCAGCCCGGCAGAGGCTGCTATGATTTCCTGCGCCATATCCTTCAGGGGGCCTATATTACCATTTCCAGGTAGAAGAGGCGTTAGATGATAAGCAGCAGGATTCTTGCTTTTTTTGGCCGGTTCATTGGCCGGTTTGTTTTTTTTCATAATGCGCTATTAATTAACATTAATTTTCTATTATAGCAATTAATATTTTAGCTATTTTGATAAACTTTGGCCGGTTGACAGGGAATGGATAATAAAGAAGCGAACAGTTTAGATGATCGGCCATCAAAGTATTTGCTTTTGAATTGAAAAAAAGGTATAAATATTTTAAATTATAAAACAAATTGGGGATTCTGCTATTTCGTATTTTAGAGTTGAGAACATTCTGCCCGAACCTCCTTCAGTCGTCCCCAGTCGCCAAAGGATTTTTTAAAGTCGGTCAACCCTCAAAGAAAGCTTCTTTATTTGCGTCAGGGATAGTATGTAGTTTTACCAAAAAGAAAAGGGGGGCCCATGAGACACTTGGCATTTATGCTTTGCGCTATCATTTTTTTGTCGGGACTTGTTGATACTCCTTGGGCATATGGTGAGACATATGGCCAACTCCGCGCCTTGAATCGCCGAGCAGTTACTGTCATACTACAGAGAAATGATTTTGTCGCACGAGTACTCCGGACCTATGATATCCAATATCAGAATACCAAGGAAGGAGTCGTCAATCGACTACTGATTGGAAATAACTGGATAGATATCAACCGAATCGAGATTGTTCCCCTGATGTTAGAAGAGGAACATGGTGTTCGGGTTACGGGCCACGAGATCTTTTTTTACACAAAGGACAATATTCTCCATTTGGCTTCAGAGCTTACCATTCGATAGTGACTGGACAACTCGATCATGTTGAACGTGCACAGGACTCGATGATTTGAGAAATACGAAAGTGAAAAGATTTAATGGGTGCCGATTCTTTCACGAACAAAAAATGAAATTGTTGGGTCTGACACTATTTCTACAAATATAAAAGGTGTCTTGCATAT
>VMSQ01000204.1 GCA_013792055.1 Desulfobacteraceae bacterium | reverse complement strand
TTTATGTCCCGCAAAGAAGCCCCCAGATGCAAGGAAGTTCCTCCATGGACAAAGACCATTGTTGTTGATACCAAAGAGTTCAAACGAGTTTCAAGGGGAGAAATCGGCCTGTTGCGGCATTATGACCTGGCCAACCGTGCCATGGTTTTTGCAGTCCAGACCGACAACCTGGGCTTTGAAACCGAATATGGATTTGAGATCATTGGACGATGGAACAAGGAACTTGGTGCTGTGGGGATCGATTACTCGGCAACGGGGCATCCTGGCGGGAAAATAGTTACCCAGATGACCGATTTTCTGATGCGCCGCAGTTTGTCCGGGATTGGGAAGATTTATTCACGTCTGAAATGATAAAAATAAAGTAATTCATGCTTTTTAAATAAAATATAATGTGTTAGCTTTTAAAAATAGATCCGCTTCAGGGCTGCGTCATTTTCATAGACAAGCCGGTGAAATAGCAAATTTTCTTGCTTAATTTGTTTTTTGTAAATTCGAAATCCGAATATCGAAATCAGAAACAATATCGAATGACAAAAATTCAAAATCAAAAACGACTGTGTCCGCCGAAGGCAGATTTAATCGCGCTCAAGACGGCTCCTAAAGTTTTGAACATTTGAACATTTAGTATTTGGATTTGCCCGCCCTGGTGCTACGTGCTATCCTGCCCTGGTATGTACCGCACTTTACGGTTTAAGCCAGGGAATCAGTCTACTAATCTGTAGACACGGTCTGGGCCAGGGTTTCGAGTTTCGAATTTCGTGCTTCGGATTTCCGGTTTATCCGGGTTAGGTATTTTGAAAATACTTCTAATTGACTGGGTTGGAATCTACTTTAACGTTTTCCTGAAGCTTACCTGAAAATGGTTTGTTTCATAAGGTTGCGAAAAATGAAGGACAAACTGGAAATTAGCGATGAGATGATCGGTGCAACAGATGGAAAGACCTGCAGCAGGGTATTTGCAGATCCGTTTATCCGGAAGACAAAAAATGTCAAAATACGTAACTTCTCAAAAAATTCGGGTAAAGATAAAAAAGACGAGTCCGCTGGTGATAAAATGTAAAATAGCTGACTGTTTGAGCATCTTAGTGAGCTTTGAGAAAAAACAGCGCATAAGAAAATTCATCTTTAAAACATATGATCTATCGCTTAGCTGGTAAGTGCCACAACATCGTGAACACTTTTATGTGCCATGACATCGTGGACACTCTTTGTTTTTTATCGCAAATTGTAATCAAATTCCTCGACCTGGGATTTACCCAGAAAGAGTTGTAGTTTTTGATCTTTGACATCGATTGTAGCCACCACGTATTCATACATGAGTTCTGGCGGAACCCGGAAGAGTTCACCGAAGATGTTGATTTTTATGTCGCTACGAATAAGACGTACCAAATGGTATTTGCCGGTTGTCGGCTTTTTCAGCCTATGGCAAGGAGGTTCAACGTCTCCAGGGAATCGCAGCTTAGTTGTCGAAGCAGCAAGGGCTTTAAGTGGTGTTTTGCCACCGATCTTGCTATAGCGATACTTACTGTTATGACGCTGTTCAAATGCCAGCGAGCCAGCCTCCAGATCACTTGTCGATAGCATTACTTGCTTGGCAAGAAACATCTGTTGGTAACGGTCATTGAAACTTTCTATCATTCCATTTCTCCATGGTTCTGCCATCGGAATAAACCATGGCTCAACTCCATTGTGCAGGCACAGCCGAATGAGTGGCCACATGCCGCGTGGATGGGTCGGGCTGCCGAAAAAGGACATGGCATTATCAACCTGAATGTGGCCTGGAATGCCCATGCGCTTCCAGATGGCCCATAAACCGTCCAAGATCGCTTGGCCCGACTTACAACGATCTGGATGCAAACCACATCTGACGGTTGCTGTATCAACAACATTTAGGCTGTAGAATCGAATCGGCCCCTTGAGGTAACATGGGCCGACCAGATCAGCTTGGTGTGCCTGATTTGGCAATAGCGACGGCAGACTGGGATAGGCTGTGCCCTTGGCCTCATATTTGCCGGTTCTTCGATGCGTCAGCCCATTTCGGCTTACAATCCGGTTAATCGTTCTGATTGAAGGTAGCGGTTTGACGCCGAGGTCTTCCATCTCCCACCGGATTGCCTGGGCTCCGCAGAACAAGTCTTTGTTGTAGAGATTGAGGCGCACCATTTTGACAATTTCTACGATCTCTGATGGAGTGCGACATTGGATTGAATGAGGACACCGAGATCGACTTTGACTCCATGCGTCATCATGTTCACAATATCGTCTGATCCATTTATACAGCCAGGTTCTAGACTTGCCGAGTGATGCGCAAATCGCTTCAGGGCTCTCGCCATTCTTGAATCGCTCTACAGCATGAATGCGGTACTGCTCGTTTTCTTCTTCCATGAACACCTCCTGAGGTAATAGGTATTCATGAGTATGAAACTGGTGGTTATTCGATTGTCAAAGAACATTTACTGTGCACGATGTTGTGGCACATTTTTTTGTAAACGATGTTGTGGCACTTACCAATTAGGTGATAGGACAAAGAAGTTCTTAATCCCTTTAGTCAGATAGAGATATGCAATAAACGCGCCCATTAGGCGGGTCTTGCCGACACCGGTTGCCAGGGCGAAACAGACAGATGGAAAATCTCTTTCAAAATCCGTGCATGTCGGATACGTATTCCTTACCTTGTCAAGCTCGGTTTGCAGATCGACGTCTTTCTGCAGAGTCAATTTACCGACCAGATCGACAAGTATTTTCAGACTTTCTGTTTGAGGCACCCTCAGGCTCAAGCGGTTTTTGATGGAAGTCGAGATACGATCCATTGTCATTATCTCCCGGTTTTATTACGACAAACGCTAATCAAAAAGTTTCCCCTGTTCCATACCATTCTTTTTCTTTTTTCCGGTTGTTTCTTTTCCGGGACCCGGCGGCACGAAATCAGGAGCATCGGGATCAACAGGCATGGTAACAATATTAAAGCTGTAATCATCCCTGCCGAATTCACACCTGCCTAACAGCATTCCCGGTATTTTTTTGACGGTGATTTCAGAATATTGGTTTTCGCAGGCTTTCTGAAATGATTTGCAGCAGATGAGCAAGCTTTCGCCTGGTTTCATTTCCTCCCTGATTTTGTCCAGGGTCTCGACGGTGACAAACTGCGTAGTGGTAAAGATAAAGTCTTTTTCAGTAGATTGTCCCTGTTTCCAGTAGATCTCTTCATCAGGATTATATTTAAATCCCTCGTGCTTTGACATGGCAGCCGCC
>VMSQ01000064.1 GCA_013792055.1 Desulfobacteraceae bacterium | reverse complement strand
TTATATACATAAATGTAAGAACCTCTCATTTACTGTGAGACCTTTGCAAAACGTCCCCTTTTGCCCAATTAGCGCTAAAGCTTCACTAAAGTGCCGGCGTCAGGCTCGAATTTTAAGCCTCGAAATACTCAATGTATTCCTGCATTTAAAATTTTCGCCTTCCTTGAACTTGAACAAAATTGAACATTTTTCAAAGGTCTCTCATTACTGTAGTAGTTAATTCGCCGTCGATTTGATGATTTTTTACGAGTTAATCAAGTTTGTATCAAGAAAATATATAGAAAATCAAACATATTCTTAAAGATTAAGTCAAAATATTTCACGTAAAATCATTGACACAACAAAGAAACAATCGTTAAAAAGTATAAGATTAAGATATATTATTATTTATACGCTAAATACATTACAATAGACAAGAGCAAAAATATTGAGGGAACTTCTCAATAAGTCCGGGCAAATTACATAATACAAGACTCGCCAGCGGACTCGTCTTTTTTATCTTTACCCGAACTTTTTGAGAAGTTACATATTAAGGAGGTAACGTGTCGAAAATTAACAAGAAAATTGGGTTTATTGGTTCAGGAAACATGGGAGAAGCTTTTGTGGGTGCTCTTATCCAGACCGGAATTTTTTCTTCGTCAATGATTTATGCAAGTGATATCAGTGAAAAGCGGCTCGATATTCTTAATAAGACTTATGGCATTTCTGTAATGAAAGATAATTTTAAACTTTTTTCGGAATGCGAAATAGTAATTTTTGCTTTAAAACCCCAGCATATATATCAGGTCCTTTCACAAATCTCAGAGCATGAAGACTACCAGATAACAAACCGAAAGATAGTTATTTCTATTGCAGCAGGAATTCCTTTGCGTAAAATTGAAGATTTACTTTACAACACTCTTGATAATGAATTTAGAGAAAGATTGCCGATAATAAGAGTAATGCCAAACACGCCGGCCCTGGTTCTGGCTGGAATGTCCGGGATGAGCCCCAACAAATATGCCAAAGCAGAAGATGTGGAAACAATAAAAATAATTCTGAGAGCTATAGGCAAAGTAATTGAATTTAAAGAAGAAGACATGGATGCAGTTACCGCTCTTTCCGGATCCGGGCCGGCATATGTTTTTTATATGGCTGAAGCTATGATAGAGGGAGGTATCAAAGTCGGGCTGGAGCCGGATAAAGCCGCTGTGTTAACACTTACAACCATACAGGGCGCCCTTAAACTCATGGAAGAGAGCAATGAATCTCCTGAGATCCTGCGTCAGAAAGTGACTTCTCCCGGTGGTACTACCGAAGCAGCTTTTAAGATTTTAGATAAAAACAGAGTTAAAGAAAATATAATAGAGGCTATAGAGGCGGCTAAAAGACGCTCAAAAGAGTTAAGCCGGTAGAAGCTATGTTTGTTGAAGCGATAACATATCCAGCGGCTTTTTTTGCAGGACTACTTTCTTTCTTTTCTCCTTGTATACTGCCGATTATACCTTCATATTTCACTTTTATAACGGGTTTTTCCTTAGAAGAGTTGACGATAGATTATAATTCTGAAATCAGAAGAAAAGTATTTTTTTCTACTGTATCATATGTTTTGGGCTTTTCTTTTGTTTTTATTCTTATGGGAGCTTCAGCTTCTTTTCTTGGGAATATCATATACAAGTATAGCGATGTTATAAGAATTACAGGCGGTGTTTTAATAATCATACTTGGAATCCATTTAACTGGTTTAATACGCATCCCTTATCTTTATCTTGAAAAACGTGTTAACATCGCCAAAAAACCTGCACATTTTCTGGGAACCTTTATAATAGGAATGGCCTTTGCTGCAGGCTGGACTCCTTGCATAGGGCCTTTGTTAGGCTCAATACTTGTTATTGCAAGCAATCAGGAGACTGTATGGCAGGGAGTTATACTCCTTTCCATATATTCTTTGGGGCTGGCAATCCCTTTTGTTGTAATATCTATATTTATTAATTTTATACTTAAATTTATTCGAAAAGTATCTGTGGCTTTAAAATATGTAAACATTGTTGCAGGAATTATGCTTATTTTTGTGGGCCTGTTTCTTGTGTCAAACAAAATGTATTTATTAACTATTTCCGGATAAATATACGATGAAAAATATATTTAAATATGCTTGTTTTTTAACAGTAATTATTTTTATATTATCAGGGTCGTCTTTCAGTTTTGCTTCTTCAAAAGGCATAAAGTGGTATACATACAAGCAAGGCATTGAGCTGAGCAAAATAGAGGGGGAAAAGATATTTTTATACTTTTATGCTGACTGGTGCACTTACTGCAAAAAAATGGAGAAAGAAACATTCAATGACGATTCAGTTGTTTCATATCTAAATGATAACTTTATTCCCATCAAGGTGAACTCGGACAGTGATATTAAGACAGCATTGGATTTTGGTGTACGAGGGCTGCCATCCACCTGGTTTATTGAGGGAAATGGAGAAAGAATCAGTAATTTGCCTGGTTTTATAGCCGCTGATATATTGCTTAATGTTCTTAAATATATAAATACAGACAGTTATAAAGACATGCCCTTTAGGCGGTTTATGCAAAACATGTAAACTTGATGAACTCACAAAGAACTGTCTATGGAACTTTAGGACCCTGCCTTGAGAACTGATGAGCATATCTTTTTATCAGACGTATTGAGATAGAGACTATTACTCCTGCACTTATTACTAATAGAAGGACAGGCACCCAGATATAATCATTATATTCGGTTTTTTCACTTGCTGCTGATATTCCGGCAATGCCAAAAAGTAAGACAAGAAACATGAATACAATAACTATATAACAAGCCTTTTCAGTGTCATACCACGGCGCCATTACTTTTCTGAATAAGGGATTTTGGTCAAGAGGCATATATTTTTTTTCTACCTTTGCTGGTTACAAACTTAATTTAACATAACATGCAATCGGTTAATTGATCAAGCTCTGGAATTACAGTATGACAAAAATAAATTTTATAAATAGATGGTTGATAGGCTTTTTTTTCTTCAGCGTATTTCTTGGCAATATTGGGGGGTGTGCTTTGCCGGCAAAGAAGCTTTTAATAAAAGATATATCAGAATCATTTGAAGTGGGCACCATTATTTCTGCGGAAACCGGCAAGCCGGTATCTTATGAGAATCTTATTAATGATCTTGAGGGTGTTCAAATAATTTATGTCGGGGAAATGCATAATATTCCATCACATCATGATATCCAGCTCAGATTAATAAAAGAGATTTTCAAGTCTCATCCATATGTTTCTGTGGGCATGGAAACCTTTGATCGATCATACCAGCAGATTCTTTATCTTTGGTCAGATGGTGATCTTAGTGAAGAAAAATTTATGGAAAATATGCACTGGTATGCCAACTGGAAATTTGATTTTGAATTATATAAGGAGGTTCTTCTTTTTATAAAGAATAACAAGATAAGACTGGTCGGCCTTAATATCCCGCCCCATATCCAGTCAAAGATAGCCATCGGCGGCATCGAGAGCCTTTCTGGCGATGAAAAGAAACACCTCCCAAAAGAAATAGACACTTCAGATGCCGACCACAAAGCCTATTTAGAAAAAATATTCAAGCAACACAAGGTCAAGGGAAGGGAAAAGTTTGAGAATTTCTATATGGCCCAATGTGTGTGGGAGGAGATAATGGCTGAATCAATCTCACAAAATTTAAAAGGGAATCCAATGATAGTGCTTGTTGGAAATGGTCATATTGTTAACAAATTTGGAATTCCGGACAGAGCATTTCGCCGCACAGGAGCTTCGTTTAAAACCATTTTTCTCGCGCCGGCAGGCAATGAAGCTGAAGCTGAACTTTCTTATGCAGATTATATCTGGGTAACCCCTTCGATCAATAAATACCATATGGGGGGTAGCCCTCACGGTCACAGATGACGGCTTCGTAAAAAATCCATCTGCGGCGTTGTGCTTCATCTTTCGTCATTGCGGCGTACTATCAGTACGCCTCTCTCCTCAAGATTCGCACGCCTTGCATATGAACTTTTTACGAAGCCGTCGATAAATGCCCTTTACCGCAATATCTGTTTCGATTCGTTCGAATACCGCTAATATATTAATATATTTATAACCAATCGGGACATATTTTTGAGAACCATTATAAATAGCGGATTTAATTCCGCCATGGATAAAATGAGAAATAGAAACCATACGTTATGAAAGTGTATAATAAAATAGCACAATATCTTGAAAAAAAAATATTGACAAGCACAATATCTTGTGCCAGTTCTATGTTAGTCATTAATATTAATGACTAACATAGAACTTAATTAAGCGGTACTTTTTCCCCAAAAAAGACTTTAACTATTCCAAATTTAATTCAATTAACCCATTAACAAATCTGAATAGGTGCACTATTGTTTGAAGAAATCAAAAAGCGGGATGGAAGGATAGTTGAGTTTGATTCCACAAAAATTACGGCAGCCATTCTTAAGGCAGGCGAAGCAACCGGAGAATTTGGAGGAAAAGAAACAAGAAAACTTACACTAAAAGTATTGACATTAGCCCACGAGCTTCGACTCGGACCTGTTCCAGAGGTGGAAGAGATTCAGGATATTGTTGAAAAGGTATTGCTCGATTCTCCGTTTTATAAGACAGCAAAAGCATATATTTTATACAGGGAACAGCATGCGCAGTTAAGAAACCTCGTAACCAAGGCTAATGTTGATCTTGTTGAGCACTACATCCAGAAACAGGACTGGAAGATCAAGGAAAACAGCAACATGTGCTATTCCCTTCAGGGGCTCAACAATTACATTTCATCGGATGTAACATCAGAGTACTGGTTAAACAGGATTTATCCACCTGAGATTAGATCTGCTCATAAAAAGGGTGATCTTCACATACACGACCTTAGCCTCCTGTCGGTATACTGCGTTGGGTGGGATTTGCGTGATCTGCTGATACAGGGCTTCAGGGGGGTTGAGGGTAAAGTAGAGAGCGGACCACCGAAACATCTGAGATCAGCTCTTGGCCAGATCGTGAACTTTTTCTATACGCTTCAGGGTGAGGCTGCTGGAGCTCAGGCTATTTCCAATTTTGACACCCTTCTTGCTCCATTCGTGCGTTTTGATAATTTAGATTACCTTGAAGTGAAACAGGCCCTTCAGGAATTTGTTTTTAACATAAATATTCCGACACGTGTGGGTTTCCAGACTCCTTTTACGAATATTACCATGGATCTTTACGTGCCTTCGATTTTTAAAGATCATCCGGTAATTGTGGGAGGAAAAGAGCGCGAAGAGACATATTCCGAATTCCAGCCGGAAATCGATGTTATTAACAAGGCATTTGCTGAAGTTATGATGGAAGGAGATGCCAAGGGAAGGGTTTTCACATTCCCCATACCAACATACAACATTACTTCAGATTTTAACTGGGATAATCCCAATCTTGAAATGATATGGAAGATGACAGGCAGATACGGGATTCCGTATTTTTCAAATTTTATTAATTCAGACATGTCGCCTGAAGATGCAAGATCAATGTGCTGCCGCCTGCGTCTTGACAACAGGGAGCTGTTAAAAAGAGGAGGAGGTCTTTTCGGAGCAAATCCACTTACCGGCTCAATTGGAGTTGTGACAATCAATCTTCCGAGAATAGGATTTCTTGCAAAAAAAGAAGACGAATTTTTTGATATTTTAAAAGAGAAAATGCAGCTTGCAGTTGACAGCCTTTTAATAAAGAGAAAGATACTTGAAAGATTTACTGACAGAGATTTGTATCCTTACTCGAAATTTTATCTAAGAGAAATCAAACAGGGCTCAGGCCTGTACTGGAAGAATCATTTTTCCACAATTGGAATTATAGGCATGAACGAGGC
>VMSQ01000054.1 GCA_013792055.1 Desulfobacteraceae bacterium | reverse complement strand
TTTGTTCTGGTGCATCGGCTTTTTGTTTCTTTTTGGTTTTTCCTTTTGCGTGCAGGCCGGCTTTCACTTCCTGTTCGTGGATTTCGTGGTTTAGTTTCAAGAGGCGCTTTAGGACTTCTTTTCTGGCATCTGGTTAAATTGTGTATCGAACACGGTCATTTTCCGGCAGGTAATCCACTTCGTAAAAATTGTGTGCCAGGTTTATGTCTGTCCAGCCATAAGCCTTTAAAACCGTTTCGTCCATTTGTTTGTGGAGTTCTCGCAAGTGCAGAATGCCACGGATGACCTCATTGAAAGTGCGGATACCTCCAGTTTTCGAGAGGGCGTTCTACTTCCACTAATGTGCTAATCAAGGGGGACCTGCCCAAAAGTGTTTTTGTGATATTTCTCGACAATATTGTGGCATAGTGAGAACTTAACTTATTGATTTTATTGAATGCAGTTCTTGACTAGATTGCTAATTTTTACCAAATTTGTATTTGGGCAACAGCCCGTCAAAAAGTGACACCGGAGCCCTTGTCATATGAGTAGATAAAAATCAAATATTAAACCGGCAATTAAACACCTTAAACGAAGAGAGGCTGGAGCATCCGAAATACTGATGAACTGTGTATTTGCTGTGAGAACATTTCTTGGACCTTCTTCTATTTAATTGCCGGGTTAATATCTTCTAAAAACTTTAAAATACAAGCTCCAATATTTTTGCGCTCTTCGTTACCTGAGTCGTCATACTCGTTGCTTAGTTCAGATAATCTATTGTGAATATCTTCAGGTGAAAGCAACTTTTTGTCTATCAGCATTTCAATTAGCTCGCTAAGTATGGCTTTATTTGATGTTGCGGTAAAGTAACTATAAGATGCTTGTTCTTCTTTTTCCATCTGTTTCACCCCCTAAATGAAATATACGGCCTAAAAGCTGTGTTTTTTATAGCTCATATCACAAACTATCTTGAATTACATTCAAAAAAACAAATGCTGTCGATATTGCAGCGAGTCAATACATGATCTGCTTCGAATCTGGTAGGAGGTGATCTTAGCCACTGCTCCCTTCCAACAGTTCGTAGTTCGTAGGGAGGGTTAAGCAAAGCAACATTATATCTGTGCGGTCATTATTATTGTTGGGTTTCGTTCCTCAACCCAACCTACCAACTATATTTTTAAATATTCAGATGTTATTCAGAGAAATCAAGAGACCCATCCTTAGTTATGGATACTTCACCACTAATAATAGGCGTGGAAGTCTTTGTTGTATAAGTCCCCAGCTTATTAGCCATAGTTGGAAAGTTCCTATCAGCTTTCTGAAAAAGGCTTTGATTATTATTCAAATGCTTTTGTCTTTGCTCATACAACCTTTGGTAAAACCGAAGAAGAAAGTCTGGGTCATTTTCCTTCGCTGTATGAATCTTTTTATCTAACAAATCGAGAGCCTTGATAAAGTCCTGCGCCAAGAGTTTAGCCTGCAAAACATATGACTTGCTTCCATCATGATTTGTATAAACAGATATTAATGCGCCTTGCTTTGGATCTCTGGTTATTCCTGATAAGGCTATGGATATAAACTGGTGAGCCAAACCGTGTCTGAAAAAGCTAACCATTATCTCTTGAATAGTACTCTTCCTGTAATTCTCGGGATCAACTCTTTTCATCCAATCATTACAAAATTCCTTAATGCATTCTTCTGTTCGTGCTTCTTTGACAATTTCATCTGTGTTCTTCCTGCTTGTAAGATATCCAAGTTGGTTCATCGCTGAGAAAACGGTCATTGCTAATGGGGCTGTACAACCGCCTTCTCTTTTCGCGTCCAGCTCCGAGTTAAGTAACGTATGGATGTCACATGCCAAGTAACCCATAATTACATTTTGAAAATATGATTTTACCTGAGTCTCTTTCTGCTCCAGTGACATATGTTCCATATTAACCATCCTTCCTCTTGAATATAGTGTGATTTTTCGGAAGATAATCGCTGTGGTTCAGCAGCAAGACCGGCGGCAAATTTTAATTTGCTGACGGGATTGACATGATAATTTTTTCAGGCTGCTGATCTCTTAATTTAAATTCTTGACTTTTTTATGTGCTTTTTAAAACAACTTCATTTGTTCTGGTGCATCGGCTTTTTGTTTCTTTTTGGTTTTTCCTTTTGTTTGTGGAGTTCGCGCAGGTGCAAAATGCCACGGACGGCATCATTGAAAGTGCAGATGCCTTCAATTTTCGAAAGGGCGTTCTACTTCCACTAATGTGCTAATCAAGATGTGACCGAGCTCTCTGCTGGGCAGACCTTTATTGCCAAAAGTGCATCCCCCGGATTCGGAAGAGACGAAAGATTTGAGATGCCGATGGCACCACTGTTTTTGCCTAGTCTGGTTTCTACCATATATAAACCATTATTATCATAACCAACAACGGCAATATGCCGACCACTTTCTTCTCCATTGAACGCAACGATTATTAATGACTCTTTGCACTCCAGGTGATGATAAACCTTTTCGGTATCGTCCAATACATATTCTATAAAAGTAAGATTAAACGCATTTTTTGATATTTTGAATGAATTTTGGTGTGAGTCTTCATGTATTTCTTTCATTAGTTTTAGACCACCAATTTTGCGAAAGCAGTCTTCTTGATGAAAATGATTATCATAGGCAATTTCATATTTATTTAATTCAGATAGCTCAATCCATGTTGCAAGTCGTTGTGTCTGATTAAGGCGGAGTGTTCGAAAGTGGTTACCAAAATATTCAGAGAAATTCATCTCTTCTGTGGGAATCCCGAAATGTCTGCAATAATCCTTGAAAACAGTTAAGATGGGTATTTTTGTGTAATAATTAGAGATAATTGCATAGCTTGCCAATATGCAAGTTGCACCATACTGAATAAATGAACATAATCGCGTACGAGGAACCATATCCGGATATCCCTAATGATAATTATATTTTTGGAAATCAGCTGAAGTCAGCAGCCAGAAAAGGTAAAATTCAGTTGGCAAATGACATGTTTTTCAAAAATTTCACAAATGCAAAAATGCTACGGCTTTTCCTGTACTGTTTTGTTATAATTTTACTTTATCTTTTTTGATTTTGGCTTTGACAACACACACTCTAAATTCTTCAGCGATACGATATTTGGGTGTATTTGTATGGGTAACATCGTAAACGAACCCATTATTTTCAAGAAGTTTGATTTTATGCATCAAATCTTCATGTTTATCTTCATAATAGAATAGACATCTCTCTCCACCGGAATTAAACATTACCCTGTTGTTAGGAAGGATAAAGAACTCACGTAATACTTTATATTCAGAATTTAAAAAATCATCTTGCATTTCCTTTATAAAGGCGGGCATTTGCTCGGCTATTTTAATAAATGTTTCCCTTGTTTTTGTATCTTTATCTATTTCTCGACGTTTATCAGTATATTTATCTGCAAGATATTTTCCTGCAGCCCCTGTAAATGCACCTAATATAAATGTGACAAGATGTGATATCATTTTTTTAAATTATGATTTAACGTCTCCGCATCATCTACAAGCAGGAAAACGGGCATTTGTAAATGCTACGTTCCCCTCAAACTTGGCAAATGTCACAGCCGCCCGACCCTGCTTGTTAGAAGGTATGAGGTTAGGCAAAGAGGTTGAAATATTAATACTATGAACGTTCCCATAGTCCTCACAAGTTTAAAAGTTGAATGTCCCCACTGTCATCAAAGTGATACATTCCATCAACGATACACCAACTTTTGTTTTTAATTGCGGTTTCTATAGGAATTTTCATATTTAAACTCTCACATTCAGATTAAATAATCCGCTTTCTTGATTTTTTTTGACCATAGGGATAATTGGGCTGTATGTTAAGCTATAAATCCACCCCTTATATCGTGGATATGCCTTACTTTTGTTCATAGTCTTTAAGTAGTCCACTAGCTTCGTGCCAAAGACCCTGTTGTGCTGGCTCGTAGAAGCTCTCAACATATTTATCTTTAAATCTAAAGTAATATTTTTCCCAGCCATAATATTTTTTCAAGTCAGATTCTTTTTTTCTATCCGACGCTTTCCATGCTTCTATAACGCCCTTTTTCTTCGATTCATCAGCCTCATTATAAAGCTCACGCCATCTGTAAGAAAGCATCATCAGTATTTCTGAACTTTTTACGGCAGCTTCAGCCATGTCTTCAGCCATATCGTCTATATTAATAATAATAGGCGCGCCAAACTTATATGAGATTTTACCCACAGCTTCTATTATATTAATAATTACTGTCCGGTCATCCTTTACTTTCGCTGACCATAGCTCTTTTGATAGTTGGTAATAAGTATAAATCTTTTCAAGCTCTTCAGCTCTCTTAGAATCGCCTTTTAACAAATTAAGCTCTATTCTAACAGAACTGACCGCATTGCCATAGTCTCTGTAATTTATTCCGCTTTCCAATAAGGCCTCAACTTTCTTCAATGCTACGTATGCCTTATTGCAATTTTGTTTATCCAGTTTATCCAGTTTATCCAGTTTGTCTAATTCTTGCTTTTTCAGGTATGGGAAAATCACATACTGTGCCGTCACAAATAAAAAACCTAAAATAAATATCGCAGTTAGCGCAAGGATATATGGTTTCTTGTTCAGATTTTTAGGTAATTTGGGTTTCAAGGATATACGCTCCCATAGTTTTTTCTGCGCTAATTTTTTCTGAGCAAGGTAAGTCTCGTTTTTTTCATAGATCACTCCACAATCAGGACACTCTGTAGAAGGAGCGTAATACTTAATTTTTGGCAGACGTTCATAGCCGCACTTAGTACATTTTTTCATAAAGCATTTCCTTCTTAGAGCTCGTTTGTCACCTACTGGTCCAGGAAAACAAAAAAAGTGCAATGGAAGTCTCAGGTTTTAAACAAACCTTCCGGCCCTTGCGGATACCGGCTTCCATTGCCCGATTCAATTTTTTAACAATAAAAAAAGACATTGACGTTGTTTCCACGATTTAAATTTGAGTATGCTTTAGCTAACACCCTGAAAATATCAAATCAATAAGATCTTTCAAGTTCAATAATCGCTTGAATTCAGATTTGTGTCAAAAAAATTGTGGCCGGTACTCCGTTGACATATAGTCCACCCCACCCCTCGAAGACTTGAGCAGGGGGGTACTTTTATTTTCCGCTTAATTGCTCAACGTAATCCAGATCACCATCCAACAAAAGACGTTTCTTTCGTTCTTCATCGGAGCATTTAAGACTTCTTTTCTGGTATCAGGTGAAATTGTGTATCGTACACGGTCATTTTCCGGCAGATAATCCACTTCGTAAAAATCATGAGCCAAGTCTATATACTCCCAAACATAAGCCTTTATAAAAACTTTGTCTATCTTTAAACTCAATTCTCCATGTCCTTGACATGTTTTTTCAATGTATCTGCGTAAACAGATGTCAGCTAATGCGCTAATCAAGACGCGGCCGAATCCTCTCAATTTTGTGCAATAAGTCACACTTTACATCCGAATAAGGTGACGATTGTCACATATTTTAACCGAAAAACCTTGACATCGGATTTAAGAAAGGGGCCAGGGCTCGTGAGTATGAAAATGCCCTGATCTGGCTGGAAGATACAGGCCTGATTTACAGGGCAAAGGCGGTTGAAGCCGCTAAACATCCCCTCATGCATTATGCGGATATAAGTTGTTTTAAAGTATATGCTCTGGATGTTGGATTACTGGGAGCTATGTCCGGCACACCTGTTGAGCTCTTGGTGCAGGGGGAACGACTTTTCAATGAGTATGAGGGAGCTTTTGTAGAGAATTATGTTGCCCAGCAACTGGTTTCGCATTTCCAACAGCAACTCTATTACTGGCGAAGTAAAGGTGGAAAAGCCGAGATTGACTTTCTATGTGAATTCGCAGACCGGATCTGTCCGCTGGAGGTTAAAGCAGGTATTAATCCAAAGAGCAAAAGCCTGCGCTCATATGATTTACAGTTCAAACCGCCCTTGCTTGCGCGGACAAATCTGCTTAACTTCAAAAAGGATGGTAAAATATGTAATCTGCCGCTTTACGCCGTATCCCTGTTACCCAAATATCTTTTACAATCTAACTGATCGGGAATTGAGAACACATGGGTCAATAGTAAACGGGCTGTTGCCCAAATCAAAATTAAAATTCACCTTGAACTTTTTCAAGTATGTGATAAATCTTATTATCTTTAACCTAAGATGAGCAATTTTTTGCAAAGAAATGTGCCAAGATCTTGATGCAGCAAGGTTTGCGAAAAGCGTAGGCATACCAATGGATATGTCGAGACTTTTCGCAACTCCTTGATGCGCAAGAGATTAGTGCAGGTCGAGTAAAAAATTGCTCAATTTAGGTTTAAAGTT
>VMSQ01000256.1 GCA_013792055.1 Desulfobacteraceae bacterium | reverse complement strand
TTTTCAATCTCATAATACTCAGCAGATCCTTCTATTAAAAAATTTAACCTTGAATGAGATCTGGCTAAATAAAATAGCTAAGGTGGCAATCTCAAATGGCTTTATTGGTTTATCTCACTTGGTGTTTATCATGGCATCAGATGAAAACTATACGAAAAATTTAATCTTAACGCAACTTATTGAGAATATGTTTTCTGAAATTAAAAAACGCAATGATTTCTACACTGGGCCTAGAAAACTGTCAATTTCTGATTATAAATCGCGCAAAGATGTTTGGCATATGCTTATTAACCATTGGGCAAGAGGAAACTCCCCAATTTTTAAGGATAACACTTATATCCCCTTATATTACATTGACCCGACAACAAAGGATTTAGAAAAATTTAATATCGAACAAAAGCGTGACCAACTTACCCATGAAAGGCTGAAAGAGAAATCGGATGAACTTAGTTTAAAGGAACACATTGAAATTGGAAAAATTATTCACAATACAGCACGTTTTGTAAAATTGTCTGAGCTAAAAAAGAGTCTGGTTGATGTAATAGGAATACCATTACCATCGGCCTTATTTCCTGATAATGCATTGTTTAATTTGGAGGAAGAAATAAAAGTTAAGAAACATCGACTAAGCCAAAAAGCAAAAATTGAATGCAGAGCTATTGCGAAAAAAATTTGGGGAAAAGACCCTAAAATAACTATTGCCGACATGATAAATCACCCAGAGTTGTTGCCTCACACGAAAAAAAAAGATGGAAACTTATATACAGAAAAAACTGTGCGCAACTGGATAAAAGATTTATGCCCTGACCGCTCCAAAGGTAGGAGAAAAGGTACCTAAATACCAAATTATAGTCTAATTCGACTCTTTCCACACAATTAAACTCCCGTGAACGTTTACGAGAGTTTAATTTTTTACAATTCCTTAAATCCTCACCAATTAAGATTTTAATCAGTTACAAAAATTCCCGTCTACTATGGAAAACTGTTTTCTCCACCCTGCGGGAATTTACATAGATATTCTAAGAGGTTATATTAGGTACGAACATGAACGTATAGTTAATATTGTTTAAACAGATAAACCTTAAGGAGAATTTACTATGGATCAAAAACTAAAATTAATCGGTGTTAACGAATTGGCAGAAGTTTTAGGAGTCCCGGCTTCATGGGTATATTCGCGAACCAGAATGAAAGGGCCGGATAGCATACCTTCACTCCAACTAGGTAAATACGTCAAATTTGAGCTCGACAAAGTTCTAGACTGGCTGAAAAAGCAAAATGAGGCTGAAAAGTGATAGTTTTAATCCTTGGGAAAAACGGCCCTAAAGAAGTTGATCTAAACAGAAGAAAGGCTATTCGGGAAAGGTGCCTAAACTGTTCCGGATGGGCGGTCAAGGAAGTAACAATCTGTATGTTTACCGATTGCCCCTTGTATGCCTTCCGATCCGGGCGGGGAAAACAGAACGCAAAGGACAGGGCGAAAGCCATTAGGGATTATTGTTTATGGTGCTGTGCCGGACAGCTTATGGAAGTTTCAAAATGCCCGTCAATAGATTGCCCGTTATTTCCATATCGAAAAACAAAGATCGAACGGTCAGCAGAAATCAAATCCTTGCCGAAAAAACGTCATATAGAGCTGTTTTCTGAAGACAAAACGAAAGCGGAAAGCACTAACATAGAGGAATAACGCCTAAGTTAAAAAAGCCTGCTCACTGGACAAATGAACAGGCTTTGAGGGTATTGGAAATGCAGAACAAACATATCAGATTGTCACGCCGTGAACAATCTCAACCTTTATTTGATAGCCTGGTCACGACAAAAGGTGCCTGGTTCTCTGCGGAGGGGGCGCTAAATGAATATTCATATTGAAAGCTTAAAATCACAATGCAACATAATAAGTGTGGCTGATGCCTTGGACTGCCTTCCCCAGCATAAAACAGGGAATTATTATCGTGGTAAGTGCCCGGATGGCCATGACAGCAAGGGCGGCGAATGTTTTGTTATTTGGCCGGAGATACAGGGATTCAAATGTTACCATTGCAACGCAAGTGGCGACGTTATCTCATTGGTACAGCTTGCCAGGCATACCAACTTCCATGGGGCTATAGAGTGGTTAGCTGATTATGCAGGTATTGAATTAAAGGAACAGACATCGGAAGAAAAAGCCAAATCGGAAGAGCAGCGCCTTGTCTTTGAAATCCTCACAAAGGCGGCGGGCTTTTACCATGATCAACTATTAAAGACCCCTGATATGTTGAACTACTTACAAGAACACTACGGGTTGAACCAGGACACCATTGACCAGTATCAGTTGGGATATTCAACAGACCGGGGACTTTTAGAGTATCTGACAACGCAAGGATATAGTCAGGTACAGTGCCTTGAGACTGGGCTGTTTGTTGAATTACAAAGAGTTCCTACTGAATTTTATAACCACAGATTGACTTTCCCCTATTGGCGCCATGGCCAGGTTGTATATTTTATAGGCCGGAAAACTGAGCAAACACCTGATAATGCCTGGGAGAAAGCCAAATATAAAAAGTTACCAACCAAGAGTGAGAAACGCTCCTATATTTCCGAAGTTATCGGCAACCAATGGTTTTATGGTGAGGATTCAATTAGGGGAGCTGAAACGGTTTTTGTTGCTGAGGGCGTTACCGATTGTTTGGCTATGTTGCAGGCTGGATACCCTACCATTTCACCTGTAACAACCCGCTTCAGAGCAAAAGATCAAGACTACTTAAACAAACTAACAAGACATGCCAGGACGATCTACTTAATCCCGGACAATGAAACAAACGAAGCAGGCATAAAGGGAGCTCTCGACACAGCCGGCAAACTCGAAGAAACAGGGAAGCCTGTTTATATTATTAATCTGCCGCTGCCGGAGGGGAAAGAAAAAATAGACGCGACAGACTTCCTCAAAGACCACGGCAAAGAGAAGCTTGAGGAGCTAATTAAAGCGGCTAAAACGCCAGTGCAAATTGAAATCGATCAAATAGCGGCGGAGGGCATTGACCTTATCCGGTTGTCTGACCGGCTTAAACCTATTGAAGAAAAATTAGCTGACATGTCGGAAGTTAAAATGGCTGCCCATATTCAATATATGAAAAAAACCTTTGAGCTTCCAGGTGACTTCACACGGGGGATAGCCCGCGATATTAAGGCTTTAAATGCCAAAAACCAACAGGATGTTGAACCTGAAAGCATTGTTGAAGTAGTTGACCTATGGGAAACACCGGTTGAGGGAGAACAATTGTTGAACGAAATAAGCGATGTTATCAAATCCCATATACTCCTTGATAGCCATTCAAGGATTGCATGTTCCCTTTGGGTGCTATTGACATATACCTATGATGCCTTTCGCATTCTGCCCATGCTGGGTGTCACGTCTCCAGAGAAGCGATGTGGGAAAACCACGTTATTAGAAGTGGTAGAGGGTCTTGTCAATAAACCTTTGTTGGCGTCAAATATAAGTCCTTCTGCTTTTTTTAGGTCAATTGAAAAATATCAACCATGTATCATTGTCGATGAAGCGGATACTTTCATCAAAAATAACGACGAATTGCGGGGGATAATAAATAGTGGACATACTCGACGATCTGCTTTTGTAATCCGAACCAATACAGAAACACTTGAACCCGAAAGGTTTTCGACTTGGGGCTCAAAAATTATTTCGATGATAGGTGATCTACCAGACACCAACAGAGATCGCTCAATTGTTATCCGCATGAAGCGAAAAGCGCCTGGCGAGAAAACCGGCAAGGTGAACTTAGATTTTAATGATCAACACTTAATATTACGGCGCAAAAGTGCGAGGTGGGCGCAAGACCATTTTAAAGCTCTTTTGGGATCTGAGCCCGACATGCCAAATGTTGGCAACGACAGGGCGACAGACAACTGGACTCCCCTTAAAGCCATAGCCGACCTTATCGGGGGTGATTGGCCAAGTTTAGCACGAAAGGCAATGATTAATCTTGAAAAAGCATCAGGCGACGAAACTGCCCGTGAACAACTTCTAAAAGACATCAAAGAAATTTTCAAGGAACAAGGGGACAAGATAAGTTCAAAGCTTCTTACCGCAAAATTAGTTGAGATTGAAGATCGACCATGGGCTGATTGGCGTAAAGGCATGCCTCTAAATCAAAATGCCTTGGCACGATTATTAAGGCCATTTGGTATCTCTTCTAAATCGATACGAATTGATGACAACACGCCTAAAGGATATTCATTAAAACAATTTGAGGACGCCTTCCAAAGGTATCTCAATCACACAACAGGGCACATACCCCCTGATCAAACCGCAACAACGCAACAAGCTAATAATATCAATAATTTATGTGAGAATCAAAGCGCAACACAAGAGAAAGATGTTGCGGTTCAAAAACGATGCGAACCTATGCCAGTAAAGGATTGTGGCGTTGTTGCGGATGTAAAAGGGGGGAGCGGCACGCAAGACAATTATTCAGACAGTTCAGGCTTTGTTTTCAGAGAAAATAAAAAAACAGAATTGGAAGCAGAGTTCGAGGAAGGGGTGATTTAAATGACTGCCTTGCAAGTTCTTGAAAAACTAAACTCAAAGAATGTGACTTTGTCAGTGGACGAAGGTTTTCTACGATATAAAGCGCCTAAAGGTACTATGACCGATGAGACCATATCTTTATTGAAAGACCACAAGCAGGAGCTTGTCAGGGCATTAAAGCAATCGACGACCGCCTGTTATTGTTGCGGCGGTCAAACCTTTTGGCGCAAGAAAGATAATATAGGCGGCAGGTGGATATGCGAGGTGTGTCATCCACCTGTTATTAATACACTAATGGTTGAATGGTTACAATAAGTACAATGTATAAAATGCAAAAAGAATCCTTAAAACTTTTAGAACAGGCAAAACTACTAACACTTATTATGCAAACACAAACGGTGTTGGCAACGGTTAAATACCCGACGCCTATAGAAAAGAGGGGCTTAATTTGAGTAGATGCTTATCTGATTTGCAAAAATGTATTCTGAAACTGGCCTATAAAAACCAGGGCAGTGTGTTAGCGAGGGATGTTCTGATTGAGTTTTACCGCTTCCCTGTTACAACAAATGATAATATTCGGGACAAAAACACAGGGGCATTGATATTTAACCGAAAAGCCATAGGCAAAAAGAGGTATCAGTCGGCGTCGGTATCCGCTGCCAGGGCGTTTAATCGGCTGGTTAAAAGAGGTTTGGCGTCACGAACGCTTAGTGGTATTGTCTTGACAGCTAAAGGGACAGAGATTTCCAAAATTGAAAAGGATGAGAAGGATGTCGCATAAAAAAATAATCAGAACAAAAGTGGGTTTTCGAGTGCGGTAAAATTTACTTAATGATTTGTTTTAGTAGACTATAAAAAAGGGAATTTACACACACGATAAAAAAGAGTTTATGGACGTCTAACGTGTGCGCGAGGCAATAGTTTTGCACCACAATATCTGGACTCATAAAAAAGAAATAAGTCCGCCTACGTGCGCGAGGCAATAGTTCTTTGAAATATAAATCTGTGGTGAGATAACAACCAGCCTGAACTCGGTTGTAAGTATGGTGTGTTAACCCCAAGGAAGGGTTGCGTGTCGCCATCCTGTCAAGGCAGGTAGGAAGCCTAACCGGAAAATGGCATTTTCTTTTACTTATTTCGAGCTGCTTGAGGCATTGATTTCATATCAATATCGCAACTGTCTTTGAATAAGGCTGAATGTTTGATAGCAGCGATCAAAATCTTGTTAGTTTGGTATTGGTTATACAATATATGGGGATTTCGTTATATTAAATATAAGGGGGTAGATGGTTTAAGAAATAAGGGATAAAAGGGTTGGTAGGATTTTTTATGGGACTTTTATTTGACGAATTAGGTACTTATGCCGATATGGTTTTGATATTGAGGCGGAATTTTCAATTCAAGAAAAGTATCTGATTTGTGGTGGTTTTTGGCAAATGGTTTGAGAAAAAATTAAGGGTGGCGGTCAGAGCTGTTTTCTTATTGATCAGTAGTCATTTTATGAATAGATATTACGTATGGGTCAGTACTGTATGTAGACTCAATAATACTCAGGCCATCTTTTAATAAATTTTCTATCTCTGTAATATGCTTATTTCCTGACCAAATAAGACTTATAAGAAATAGTACGATAAAAAACCCCCACCCAATAATAAAAATATCCCACCTAACAACGAATGGCGACAGCGAAACGAAAACAGAAGCAGAAGCAGGAAGTTCTGGAATGATTGTTGTTATAAAAAGCAGAAAAAATAATATTGCAACCAGCGCAGAAATGTACATCTGGTCCATTCCTATGCTATTTTTCGGTTGAAAACAGTGCTTAAAAAACCATGATCCGTACTCGTTTTCCCTAAATTGTCTTACTTTTTCGTTGATCTTCGTCAAAGAACTATCACGAAAGTTACTTATATCTTCTATTTCTATATCCAAATTTTCGTTTTTCTGTGCTCCCCTTTTTTTAACGTTCATGCTTTCGATGTATGGAGCGATACAGGCGTTTTTCTCTTTTTGAAAACGTAGAAAAGCTTCATCTATTCGGCGCTGATATCTGAGTCTTGGCAAGGCTAAATAGGCAACACAAAGACCCATGCAGACCGAAATGAACGATTGAAAATCGCATAGTTGGCAATTAAACATTAAACGTGGATGGTAACCTTGGTGGAATGGCCAGCGATGAGCTTGTCGAAAAACTCTTTAAGCTTGCCTGAGTTTTTCTGATCACCAAAGTTAGCGACCGCACTTTTTTTGTCGTGATCAAGCTCATAACGAAATGCTTTGGAGTCCATAACGGCAAAATGGTTTACCTGGCCGTCCAGATCCAACGGAATAGAATATATTTCTAGCTTGCCGGAATTTTTAGGGAGAGTCGTAGTTAATTTTTTTACAAAATTTCTTTTTAAAACCCTACCTCTTTTTTCCTCTTCTCCCTCTTTTTCCTGAAAAGCAACAACTATTTTATTGTTAGCGCTTCTGGATAAAAATTCGACCGCGGCATCAATCAAAGGTTGGCCATCGAAAACTTCTGCAAAAAGTACACCAGTAAAAATCCGCACCTGATCTTCAGCCTTAGCGAAAAATTTAGTTAACAAGTAAGCGGCATGCATCGCATTGCCATTATTGATGACAAAATTTTCGCCACTCTCAGCACATCTATCAATAATTTTCTTATAATCAGGATCTATTTCAATAGTTTTCTTATCAGGATCTATTTCTTTTTCCATTTCCTTACCCCCCCAAAAAACGGAAGCCACTAATAGCTTTATCAGCTATAGCGGCCAAAAACTTTAGCGCTAAATTCACCAAACAAGGATGAATAGCGCCTTATTGTACAATATGAATAGTTATAAACATAATTATTCACAGCACCTTGCATGTCGTGTCGCCTATCTTGCTATCTTACTGTTTTTAAAATATTTGGATTACGATTAGGTTACTATTGTTTATTAAAAGGTTTGCGAAGTTACATACTACTTTCATGTTTACTTTGTCAAGAAAAAACTTTACAGAAAAAACTTTACTATAACCAAACACTCGATGCAAATCAAAAAATAAAGTTCCCCGCCGCAAGCGGACGGGATATCTTTGATTCAAAATAGTAGAAAAGCATAAACCGTGGATATTAGCACAGCAGGAGCGTGGTGGAATCTGCCCGTTTCTCTTATCCGTGGGAAAGGCATTTTCTTTTAGTTATGGCAAGCTGTTTAGGAAGTTACGGGCGGCCCGCATGGCCGTGCTATCCCCAGGCAAGAATCAAATTTAATAGTTAAATACCTTATCCCATCTGATTGGGTTTTCTTCCTTTTTTAGCGGGGGGCAAGCGACCGATGCGAAGCGAGGGAGCGAAGGCAAAGGGTGGGCGGGGGATTTGGTGGCTTTCTCTGCCTTGGAACCTGCACATA
>VMSQ01000020.1 GCA_013792055.1 Desulfobacteraceae bacterium | reverse complement strand
GAAAAGGGATTAATTATAAAAAAAAATATGCCGAGAGGTATATTTTACATGGCTAAAAGCTAACAAGGAGAGGTTAATTATGCCGGTTTTTCAGTGGAAAGGGAAAAACAGGAAAAATGAGATTAAGAAAGGGGAGATGGAGGCCCTTAATGAAGAAGCTGTAAAGAGCAATCTTAATAGACTCAGGATAACTCCAACCAAGATCAAGCAAAAACCAAAAGATCTGTTTGAGAACATTTCCTTTCTTCAACCTAAAGTTAAACAATCTGATATAATAATTTTTTGCAGGCAATTTTCTACTATGATCGACGCAGGCCTTCCAATTATCCAGTGCCTTGAAATACTCTATTCCCAGCAGGAAAACAAAACATTTAAAAATATATTGAGAACCATAAAGGAATCGGTGGAAGGCGGAGAAACCCTCGCAGAAGCTTTAAAAAAGTATCCCAAGCAATTTGACAATCTCTTCGTAAACATGATTGCCGCCGGCGAAGCAGGCGGTATACTTGATACTATTCTGAGAAGACTGTCGCTTTACATGGAAAAAACGGCAAAGCTTAAAAGCCAGGTTAAAGGCGCAATGATATACCCGCTCATAACTGTTATAATAGCTATAGTGGTAATTGCCGTAATAATGGTATTTGTTATTCCAGTATTTAAAGAAATGTTTGAAGGCATGGGAGGCAGCCTGCCACTTCCCACTCAAATTGTTGTTGCTATGAGTGATTTTGTAAAAAATAACATACTGTATATAATAGGATGTTCCGGTTTAACAATATTTGCCGTAAAGAAGTATTATAATACTGAAAAAGGAAGAATTCTTTTAGATGACTTATTGCTCAAGCTGCCGGTAATTGGAATGCTGATACGCAAAGTCGCCGTAGCCAAGTTCACGCGAACCCTGAGCACTATGCTTACCAGCGGAGTGGCAATTCTGGATGCACTCGATATCGTAGCAAAGACAGCCGGAAACAAAACAATTGAAAAGGCCGTATACGACGTACGTTCCGATATAGAGGAAGGCCGCACAATGGCGGAGCCACTTTCTGAAAGCGGAGTCTTTCCTTCGATGGTATGCCAGATGATCGCTGTCGGCGAAACCACTGGCGCACTAGATCAAATGCTTTCAAAGATTGCTGATTTTTATGACGAAGAAGTCGATCAGGCAGTTGAAAACATGACAGCAATGATAGAGCCGTTTATGCTGGTTTTCCTGGGCGTTACCATTGGGGGACTGGTCATTGCAATGTATCTGCCCATATTCAAGATGGCCTCGACAATAGGTGGATAATTAGTAACTACTCAGGTTCACAGTTCCAAGGTTCACGGTTCAAGGTTAAAAGCCGACTAACTCTGAACCTAACAACCTGAGTAGCTACGAAATATGAAGAAATCAAGGCAACCAACCGTGAACCGTGAACCGTGAACCTAATAACCTGAGTAGTTACAGTGCATCAATAAAGCCTGAAAGTGATTTTGAACATAATCTTAAATGGCTGATGTTCTTTCGGGTGCTTTTTACAATCCTTCTGCTTGGCTCGACAATTATTTTACAGCTTAATCAAACTCCATCCCCTCTTGCTCTGCCGCTATTATTTCTTTATGGCCTTATAGCCTTAATCCTCATGTTATCATTCTGTTATTCCATGGTTTTCCGTCGTATCAAGAAAAAAGTTCCATTCGCTTACACACAAATCTCATTAGATACATTCTTTGTTACAATGATAATTTTTGTAACAGGCGGTTTCTCGAGTGTGTTTTCGTTGCTGTATCTTGTTGTAATTATCTATTCCAGCATGTTCCTTTTCAGAAAAGGCAGTATAATCATGGCTGCCTTTTGCAGTATTCAGTACGGCATTATGATTGACCTCGAATACTATAAGTTTTTTAAACCTTTTGTCATAGATGAAGCCCTTGCCGCTTCAAACCACGATGGTAGCCATGTACTTTATCGGATAGTCATAACTATGGCAGCATGTTTTGCTGTTGCCTTTCTGAGCAGCCTTCTGTCGGAACAGGCCAGAAAAACAAAAAAAGAGCTCATGGCTATGGAGGAGAATGTTAAAAGGGTGGAGAAAATGGCTGCAATGGGTGAAATGGCAGCAGGCCTGGCTCATGAAATAAAAAATCCGCTTGCTTCTCTTACAGGCTCAATACAGATGTTGAGAGAAGATATTAAATACGATCCCGACCATGACAAGCTTATGCAGATAATTCTGCGTGAGGCAAACAGGTTAAGCTCTCTTGTAAGCGACTTTTTATTATTTGCAAAACCTCAAGCAGGAAAAGTTGAGGCAATTGAGTTGGCTGAAGCTCTAACAGAAGCAGTGGAGTTTTTTGAAAAGGATAGTAAACGCATCAAACATATTTCAATAAATAAATATTTTATTCCGGATATATGGATAGGAATGGATCCGGCGCATCTGTTTCAGACCTTCTGGAATCTGCTTTTAAATGCTGCGGAAGCCATTAAAGATCAGGGAGTTATTGATATCAGGATGTGTCGTTCAAAGAATGATACCGTTGAAATAAGAATTTCCGATAACGGCTGCGGCATATCGAAAGAGATAATTAATTCTATTTTTGACCCGTTTTTTACAACCAAACCAAGAGGAACCGGCTTAGGCCTTTCAATTGTTCACAGCATACTTAAAGCTTATGACAGCCAGCTTGATGTTGAAAGTGAAATCAACAGGGGAACGACTTTTATTGTTAAATTCAAGACCATTGAGGCTCCAAGACATTAATTTAACTTAGTCTTGACACCTATCTATAAATAGGTTAGCAAATTCAGCTTAACCTTTTTTTCACAGTTTACATGGATCAGTGATCCCTCTAAACTGTGAATGTGAACTGTTACTATACTTTAAAAGCAGATCTTGAATAGAAATGGATAAAATAAGCGACACAATTGAGAAACGAAGGGAAAAACTGGCGGAGTTAAAAAATAATAATATCAATCTGTTCCCGAATGATTTTATTGTTTCCCATACTGTTAAGGATTTGAAAGATACCATAGAAGAGTCATCGCATTCAATTAAAGAAGATGCTGCTGTCTTTTCAGTTGCTGGTAGAATGATGGCTATTAATCGTTTTGGAAAGGCATCTTTTATCAGGTTCAGGGATAGAACAGGGCAATTCCAGGCATATATCAGAAAAGATAAAATAGGTGACCAGGCTTACGACATCTTTAAAAAGCTGGATATCGGTGATTTTGTGGGCTTAAGAGGAGTGGTTTTCAAAACCAGAACCGGCGAGTGGACCCTTATAGCCGACGAGCTGAAGCTTATCACAAAGGCAATAAGACCTCTTCCGGAAAAATTTCACGGGCTTAAAGATACTGAAAAACGCTATCGCCGGCGCTATATTGATTTAATTATGAATTCGAATGTGCGTGAAATATTTATAAAAAGAAGCCGGATAATTCAGGCTGTACGTACATTTTTCCTTGACAGGGATTTTCTCGAGGTAGAAACTCCTATGATGCAGCCTATCCCGGGCGGAGCAGAGGCTACACCATTTATAACTCACCATAATGCGCTTGGCATGGATCTTTTTCTGCGCATTGCCCCTGAGCTGTACTTAAAACGACTTGTTGTAGGTGGCTTTGAAAGGGTTTTCGAGATAAACAGAAATTTCAGGAATGAAGGGATTTCAACCCAGCATAATCCTGAATTTACAATGCTGGAGTTCTATCAGGCATATGCAACCCACTATGACCTTATGGATCTGATGGAAAAAATGTTCGGTTACATGGCAATGGAGGTTGCAGGGTCAACAAAGATAACTTACCAGGACAACGCCATTGATCTGGGAGGCAATTGGAACAGGATGACCCTTACATATGCTTTGGAGACAATTGGAGGCATAGATTCCGGCCTTTTAAAAGACAAAGAAAAACTCCTTGAATTTGCCTCTTCAAAGTCAATTAAAATTACAAAAACCAGGCATCTTGGAAAGGTTATATCAAAACTGTTCGATGTCCTGGTGGAACCTAAATTAATTCAGCCGACATTCATAACAGGATATCCTGTAGAAATTTCTCCCCTTTCCAGAAAGAATGAAAAGGACGGCGAACTTACAGACAGGTTTGAGCTCTTTATTGCGGGGCGTGAAATTGCCAATGGATTTTCGGAGATAAATGATCCTGAGGATCAAAAAGATCGGTTCCTCCAGCAGGTTGAGGACAGAGAAGCGGGTGATGAAGAAGCGCACTGCATGGATGAAGATTACATAGAAGCACTGGAGTACGGTATGCCTCCGACCGCTGGCGCTGGCATAGGAATAGACAGAGTTGCGATGCTCCTCACAGATTCAGCCTCTATTCGTGAAGTCATTCTTTTCCCACATATGAAGTCAAAGAATTGAAAGGTAAAATTTATTAGTTATCATGTCTTTTGAATTTTTCATAGGAAGTCGCTATCTCAGGACTAAACAGAAACAGACCTTTATTTCGCTGATCACCATTCTTTCCATAGCGGGCGTTACAGTTGGTGTCATGGCCCTGATTGTAGTAATTGCCGTCATGGCAGGCTTTGAATCCGACCTTAAGTCGCGCATACTTGGAGTGGAGTCGCATATAGTCATTATGCGCCATAATGGCCCTTTTTCTGACTATGGCAACATACTGGAACATGTGGAAAATACCGAAGGAGTTGAAGCAGCCACTCCTTTTATTAATTCGCAGGTTATACTTCGTTCATCATTATCGCTATCAGGCGCTGTTTTAAGAGGGATAGATCCTGATTCAGCAGACAGAGTTATAAAAAATCTCGACAAGGTTTCCCTGAAAAATCTTAAAGAAACGGATCAAAGAGAAAGTACATCCATCGCCATGCCGGCTATAATTTTAGGCAAAGAACTTGCTAAAAATTTAGGAGTAATGCAGGGCGACCCTGTCTATCTGATATCGCCGATGGGAATGATTTCTCCCATAGGACACATACCGACGATGAAACGGTTTAAGGTGGCAGGCTTATTCGAGTCAGGCATGTATGAATATGACAGAACGCTATCTTATATACATATAAAAGATGCCCAGAAAATTTTGCGCATGGGAGATTCTGTAAACGGAATTGAAGTCCGTGTTAACGACATTTACAATGCCAGAAATATTGCAGACAGGATAGTCAAAAAACTTGGCTTTCAATACTGGGCAAGGGACTGGATGCAGATGAATCAAAACCTGTTTTCAGCGCTCAAGCTGGAAAAAACGGTTATGTTTATCATTCTGGCGCTTATTGTTCTTGTTGCAGCCTTTAACATTGCCAGCACGCTCATCATGATGGTTATGGAAAAGACCAAGGACATTGCTATCTTAAAAGCCATGGGCGCCACAGATAAAAGTATTAGAAAAATTTTTGTCTTTAAAGGTATAGCAATAGGATCTATAGGAACGATTCTTGGAGTGTGCCTGGGATTTATTCTGTGTACAGTGTTAAAGTATTACCAGTTCATCGAACTTCCAGGCGATGTATACTATATTACAACTCTCCCCGTAAAACTTGAGCTTTTAGATGTTGTTATGATAGCCTCTGCAGCAATGGCAATAAGTTTTTTAGCGACACTCTATCCCGCAAGACAGGCATCCAAACTTGATCCTGTTGAGGCAATCCGTTATGGTTAACAGCGATTCTGTTTCAGATCATTTAATAGCCGCCAGAGACATCTGTAAAAATTTCAACAACAGTGGCGCCCGTATCGAAATCATAATGGATTTAAATTTTAATCTGGATATCGGTGAAACAATAGCTATTATTGGTGCATCCGGAATTGGAAAGTCGACTCTTCTGCATATATTAGGCACGCTTGACCGGCCTGACAGTGGAAATCTTTTTTTTAAAGGAGATGATGTTTTCCTCTTTAACAATGATAAATTAGCTCGATTTCGCAACGAATTTGTCGGCTTTGTTTTCCAGTTTCATCATCTTCTTCCAGAATTCAGCGCTATTGAAAATGCAATGATGCCCGCGCTTATCAAGGGCCTCAGCAAGGATACTTCCAGGGAAGCTGCAGAAGAAATACTGGTAAGGGTTGGATTAAGAGACAGGCTTTTTCACAGGGTAGGAAAACTATCCGGAGGCGAACAGCAGAGGGTTGCTCTGGCAAGGGCCTTAATCCTCAGGCCGGCTATTCTCCTCGCCGATGAGCCTACCGGGAATCTTGACAAAAAAAACAGCGGACAGGTTCACGAACTTCTTTTGGAGCTGAATCAAGAACTTCGGATGGCACTGGTTGTGGTAACACATAACCTGGAGCTTGCATCGTACATGTCGCAGAGCCTGACCATTATTGACGGAAAGCTTGTGAAAACGAGATAGGTGTTCTATATGCAAAGATCTTTAAACCTGCTTCTAATGGCAATAATTTTATTTCTTCCAGCCAAAGTATATTCTCTGGAAACAGTTCGAGTCTTAGTACTTCCTTTTGAAATCCACTCACAACAAGAACTATCATATCTTAAAACTGAAATCCCGGGGATATTTAAAAACCATTTTAAACAGAATGGCGCTATTGTGATAGAAATCGATTTCTCATTGGAAAATCAGCCCAAAAGCATAGCAGGGATGAGAAATCTCGGCATTAAGAGCGGAGCTGATTATGTTGTCTGGGGAAGCCTGACCTGGCTAGAACAAAAATTCAGCATAGACGCAAAAATGATAGAATCTTTTAATAATAAGCCGCCAAACATTTTATTTGTTGAAGGAGAAGGCATAGAAAATCTGTTCGGAAGCGTAAAAAAACTCGCCGAAAATCTTGGGATAAGGCTTTTCAGGCGGGGAAAAGTTGCCGAGGTGCTTGTTGAAGGAAATAAACGTATAGAAACTGATGCCATAAAAAAATACATAAAAACAAAACCTGGTGACATCTTCAATCCCAAAAACATTTCAGAAGACTTAAAGTCTGTATATTCAATGGGTTATTTTGAGGATATAAGAATTAAGTCTGAAGATAAACCTGAAGGAAAAACAATTATATTCATAGTCAAAGAAAAACCGACTATCAGAGTAATTAATTTAAAAGGAAACACAGTTTATGATGATGATGAAATTAAGGAATATTTAAACATCAGGACTGGCTCAATTTTAAATATATTCAAGATAAACAGTAATATCAGGCGGATAGAAGAACTGTACAAGGAGAAAAACTATCATAATATTAAAGTGGATTACGATTTAAAGCAACTTGAACATAATCAGGCAGACCTTGAATTTATCATTGAGGAAGGTGAAAAAGTTCAAATAAAAAAAATAACATTTGAAGGAAACAATGCATTTGACAGTGACAAGCTCAAGGGTCTTATTAAAACGTCGGAAAAGGGGTTTTTTTCGTGGCTGACTTCATCCGGAGAACTGAATATAGAAGACCTTAATCAGGACATCGCCAGGCTTTCGGCTTTTTATCATAACAACGGATACATACAGGCCAGGATTGGAGAACCGCAGATCGAATATAAGGGCAAGTGGATATATATCACGATAAAAACAGATGAAGGACCGCGATTCAAGGTTGGGGAAGTTGATATCGAAGGAGATATAGTCCTGTCAAAAGAGGAATTGGCCAAGAAACTTAAGATAAACAAAGAAGAATTTTTCAACCGTGAAGTTGTTCGAAATGATGTACTTGCCCTTACAGATATATACTCTGACGAAGGGTATGCGTACGCAGAAATAACACCGCGTATTGATAAAAATTTTGATCAACTTATAGTAAACATTTGTTATGTTATTAAAAAGGGCCAACAGGTATTTTTTGAAAAAATTATTATTGCCGGCAACACAAAAACAAGGGATAAAGTCATACGCCGCGAACTTAAGGTTTATGAGCAGGAACTTTTCAGCGGACGCCAATTAAAAAGAGGGATGCGCAATCTCCACCGTCTTGACTTCTTCGAGGATATTAAGGTTAATACAATAAAGGGAAGCTCAGATGACAAGATGATATTGAAAATCGATGTTTCTGAAAAACCGACCGGCACTTTCAGTTTTGGGGGTGGTTACAGCAGCGTTGAAAATTTGTTCCTCATGGCATCCATATCCCAGAGAAATCTTTTCGGACGCGGCCAGATCCTGAATCTGAAAGGAGAAATCGGCGGAAGAACAAACAAATACACCTTAAGTTTTACAGAACCATGGCTTTTTGATATTCCATTATCGGCAACTTTCGATCTTTACAACTGGGATAGAGATTACGACTCATACGACAAGAACAGTATCGGCAGCAGTGTGAGGTTTGGGTATCCGGTCTTTGATTTTACAAGGCTTTACTTATCATATAAGTATGAGATAGGTGATATTTCCAATATTGAAGATGACGCATCAGAAAGTATCTGGGAAATGGAAGGCGAAAATGTTTTAAGCAGTATATCCACCACACTGCGTTACGATTCGAGGGACAGGATTTTTAATCCAACGGAAGGCCAGAATCACAGTGTAAGTATGGAATATGCGGGTATCGGCGGTGATATCGGCTTTACAAAATATTTGGCGGAAACAGGCTGGTATATTCCTATGTTCTGGGGAACAGTTGGTTTTATGCATGGCGAAACAGGCTATGTAAAAGAAAGTTCCGGGGAAAAGCTCCCGGATTACGAACGCTTCTATCTTGGCGGTATGAATTCAATGCGCGGATTTGACTGGCAGGATATTCATGTTACAGATGAAGATGGTGCTGAGATCGGAGGAGAAACATATATCCAGTTTAACATCGAATTTATATTCCCTTTAATCAAAAAAGCAGGAATCGTCGGTGTTATATTTTATGATACCGGCAACGTATATGGATCTAATGAAAGCATAGAACTGGGCGATATGCGAAAAAGCGCCGGATTTGGTTTTAGATGGTATTCTCCCATAGGCCCCATCCGCCTTGAAAATGGATATATACTGGATCCTGAAGAAGGAGAGGATACAGGTGGTCGCTGGGATTTTACAATGGGGGCAGCGTTTTAATTGAATTAATAGGAGGATAAAATGCAAACCGCAAAAATAGCTTCTGCTGCTGCAATCTTATTTTTGTTTTCACTTACTGTTTCATATGGTGCAGATGTCGCCAAGATTGGAGTGGTTGATTTTCAGAGAATTCTCGAGGTATCAACTGCAGGCAAATCCGCCCAGGCGGAGATCAAAAGTCAAGGCGAAAAGATGGAAACTGATCTCAAGAAGAAAGAAGGTGAATTAGAAGAATTAAAAAAGAGACTCGAGCGCGAGGCACTGGTGATGAGCAGGGAAATGCGCGAAGAGAAAGAACGTGAATTCAGGATTAAAATTAATGATTTTAAGTCGCTTGAAAAAAAATATAAAGAAGAATTCAAGGTCTTAAATAACAGGCTTGTTAATCGTATAAAAAAAGATGTTTTTGAACTCATTGAGGAAACCGGGAAAAAAGAAGGTTATCTCCTAATTATTGAAAAAAACGAAGCTGGTGTTATGTATTCACCTACCACAATTGACATAACAGATAAACTGATTCCACAATACAATGATAAGTTTGCAAAACAAACAAAAAGTAAGACGCAAGAATAAAAAATAACTAATGTTTATATAATTATGAAAATATCCCTTAAAAAGATAGCCGAACTTGTCGGAGGCAGATCTAAAGGCAATTCTGAAAAAATTATTACCGGCGTAGCCCCCTTTGATGAGGCGTCTTCAGACCATATAACATTTGCTGATAATAAAAAATTATTGAAAAAAATAGATGAAACAAATGCCGGGGCTGTTATTGTTCCCTCGGGCTTTGAGGAATCTTTAAAAAACATAGTAATAGTTGATAATCCGCGCGTTGCTTTTGCAAAAATTATAGGCCTCTTCCATCCACCTTCCAGGCCGGACTATTCTAATAGTACTGACGGTATATGTTCAAATACCTATATCGGCAATAATTTTGTATGCGGAGAAAACGTTTCCATCGCTCCTTTTGTTGTGATCGGAAATAATGTTGTGATCGGAAATAATGTTACCTTGTATCCCAATGTAGTTATCGGCGACAACGTCGTTATGGGAAATGATTTATTAATATACCCCAATGTAACTGTACTTGAAAGATGCAAAATCGGTAACAGAGTTACCATTCATGCCGGGTCTGTAATAGGAAGCGATGGTTATGGTTTTGCTCCTGACGGAGATAAATATTACAAAATTCCTCAAAAAGGTATTGTTCAAATAGATGATGATGTTGAAATCGGAGCATGCAATACAATTGACAGGGCAACTTTAGGTAAGACATGGATTCGCCAAGGAGTTAAAACAGACAATCTTGTACAAATTGCCCATAACGTTACTGTAGGCGAAAACACTTTGCTTGTAGCACAGGTAGGAATTTCAGGAAGCACAATTATAGGCAAACATGCAACAATTGCTGGACAAGCTGGAATAGCAGGCCATATAATCATTGGTGACAATGCTACTGTCGGGCCCCAGGCTGGTGTTACAAAGTCTGTCCCGGATAACCAAATTGTATCCGGCTCACCTGAAATGCCGCACAGATTATGGCTAAGGGTGTATAGAATTATCCCTATGCTTCCTGAACTCAGTAAAAAACTATCTGAAATTGAAAAGAGATTAAATGATATTGAGCTTAAAGCCACAGGAGAAACAAATGGATAATAATTATGATATTCAGAAAATAATGAGTTTGCTTCCTCACCGCTATCCATTTCTTCTGGTTGATCGAATACTTGAGCTTGTAACTGATGAAAAGGTTGTTGCCCTCAAAAATGTAACCATAAATGAACCATTTTTTCAGGGACATTTTCCGGGCGCACCTATTATGCCGGGCGTACTGATTATAGAGGCTATGGCTCAGGCAGGCGGCGTACTTGTTTTTACATCATTACCAGAAGAAAGACATGGTGCTCTGATATATTTTATGGGAATAGACAAGGTCAAGTTCAGAAAGCCTGTTTTGCCGGGTGACCAGCTTATTCTTGAAATCAAAATACTGAAGCAGCGAGCAAAGGCAGTTAAGATGTCAGGGACCGCATTTGTAGACGAAAAAGTCGTGGCTGAAGCTGAATTTATGGCCAGCATTGGAGAAAAAGTATGATACATCCAACTGCAATTATCGATTCCAAAGCTGAACTGGACTCCACTGTAGAAGTCGGCCCGTATTCGATTATTGGGGAAAATGTTTTTATCGGAGCAGGGACAAAAATAGGTCCCCTTGTGGTAATTGAACCTTATGTCACCATAGGACCAGAATGTCATATATTTCAGTACGCAGCGATTGGCGCTGCTCCCCAGTCATTAAAGTTTGAAGGTGAAAAAACCTATGTCAACATTGGGCGCAAAACAATTATACGCGAGTTTGTTACGATTCACAGGGGAACGGAATTCGGCGGCGGAATAACTGAAGTCGGCGAAGAAAATTTCCTGATGGCTTATACCCACATCGCCCATGACTGCAAAATCGGCCGAAAAGTCGTCATGTCGAACAATGCAACACTTGGAGGACATATTACAATAGGCGATTATGCAACTATTGGAGGACTTGTGGCTATTCATCAGTTCGTAAGAATAGGTGAATATGCATTTGTAGGAGGAAAATCCGCGGTGGTAAAAGATATACCCCCCTATGTTATTGCAGCGGGTGACAGAGCAACTCTTCACGGCTTAAACAGTGTGGGGCTGAAACGCAGTGGTTTTTCTCAACAAAAGCTGGCCTCATTAAAAAAGGCCTACAGAATTATTTTTCGAATCGGCCTTACCATGAACGAAGCAATGGAAAGAGTAAAGGCTGAAGTGGAACAGATCCAGGAAGTAGTGAACTTTATAGATTTTATAAAATCATCTCAACGAGGAATCACAAGGTAACAGAGTTCAGGGGCTTCGCCCCAATTGGGATATTGGAAGAATGGAACAGTGGAATGATGGGTTTAGAGGAATAAGAAATTTATTTTTCCCTTATACCCACTATTCCATTATTCCAACATTCCAGGTATGCGGCACGTACGAAATACCGATAAATAAATTATAATATCAATAGGTTGTATAAATATCGAGACGTTAATTATGCGGATAGGTCTAATTGCGGGGAGCGGCCAGTTCCCCATAATTTTTTCAAAAAAAGCAAAATCAAAAGGCTTTTCTGTATATGCGGCGGCCTATGTGAATGAGGCTGAAAAGAACATAGAAGACCATGTTGATGCAATTGAATGGATTCACATTGGCCAGCTCAATCGTCTCATCAATTTCTTTAAAAAGCATAATATAAGCGAAGCAGTAATGATGGGCGCCATTCGTAAGACAATTATGTTTTCTGACTTAAAAGATATAAAACCAGATATGAAAGCGATCTCGCTTTTTGCCGGCATGATCCATACACACGATGACGGAATTTTAAGTGCATTTGCCAGAACCCTCGAAAAAGAGGGTATCAAAATAATGGCATCAACATTCTTACTCCCAGACCTTCTTGCGCAGGAAGGTTGCTGGACAAAACGAAAGCCAAGTAAGTCAGAAAAAGCCGATATCGATCTCGGCTGGAAATATGCAAAGGAAATTGGACGGCTTGATATAGGGCAATGCGTTGTTGTGGGAGGCGGATCAGTCCTTGCCGTAGAGGCTATTGACGGAACTGATGCCACAATAAAAAGAGGCGGAGAACTTGGCAAGGGAACCGCTGTTGTTGTCAAGGTTTGCAAACCAAATCAAGATATCAGGTTTGATATACCCGCAGTCGGCTCACAGACAATCAGGACTATGCATGCGGTTGGCGCAAAGGCGCTGGCTATTGAAGCTGGAAAGGCCGTGGTTTTTGACAGGGAAGAAATGATAGCTATGGCAGACAAATTCGGCATTGCTATTGTTGCTATAAACAGAAAATGGACCAATAAATGAAGAAACTTCGTGTTGGTGTAATAGGTACAGGTTATATAGGTAAATTCCATGCTGAAAAGTATGCAGGAATGAATGGAGTTGAACTTGTCGGCGTTGTTGATACAGAAAAAGAAAAAGCCGAAGACACGGCAGCAACTTTAGGCATATCTGCATATACAAACTACAAAGATTTATTCGGAAAAGTGGATGCTGTGAGCATAGTTGTTCCTACGCCTATCCACTTCGCCGTCAGCAAAGATTTTCTTGAAAACGGCATTGATGTTCTTATCGAAAAGCCTATAACAACAACCCTTGAAGAAGCTGATGAACTGATTAAGATTGCAGAGTCAAAAGACCTTATTATTCAGGTCGGGCATCTTGAAAGATTCAATCCGGCTGTTGTTGCTCTTCAGGATATTGTTAAAAATCCAAGGTTTATAGAATCACATCGCTTGAGTATTTATAAAGAAAGATGTACTGATGTCAGCGTGGTTCTTGACCTCATGATTCATGATATAGATATAATTCTGAACTTCGTCCGGTCTGGCATAAAAAGCATTCACGCAGCAGGCATACCTGTAATATCAAAACATGTTGATATAGCAAATGCTCGTTTAGAATTTGAAAATGGATGTGTCGCAAATGTTACGGCAAGCAGAATTTCAACAAAAAATGAAAGGAAAATCAGGCTGTTCCAAAGAGATGCATATGTATCTGTTGATTTTGCGAATCATGAAATAACCGTGATCAGACAAAACGAAAAAAGTTCAAACACTCTTATCCCCGGTATGGAAATAAAACAGCTCTGCTTTACAAAAAGTGACGCGCTGGAAGATGAGCTTAAATCCTTTGTAAAGTCGGTACAGAATCGTAAGGCCCCGGAAGTTACGGGACAAATGGGACGCGATGCCTTAAAGACAGCTTTAAGCATTATGAAACAAATCAATAAATCTAACGGAAGTCTTCTGCAAACTAAAACCCGCATAAACAATCTTGAAAAAATTTAAATTATTAATAGATTCAATAAGTTTATGAAACCAAAGCATGTTATGATCATAGCTGGTGAAGCTTCCGGCGACCTTCACGGGTCAAAGCTTGTAAGGGCGATATGCAATAAAAACAAGGAGATATATTTCTGCGGCATTGGCGGGCAAGCTCTCAAGGAGGCAGGAGTTAAAATCCTGGTTGATGCATCAGAGCTATCCGTTGTCGGGATAACCGAGGTGTTTTCCAAAATACCAAATCTTTTCAAGGCAATGAGCGTTGTCAAAAGACATCTAAAAAGCCTTAAGCCGGATCTTGTTATATTAATAGATTTCCCTGATTTTAACCTTAAAATTGCAGCGGCCGCTAAAAAACTTGGTATACCCATTTTATATTATATCAGCCCTCAAGTTTGGGCATGGAGACCAGGCCGTGTCAAAACAATTAGAGAGCTTGTGAACCACGTCGCCGTTATTCTGCCCTTTGAGGAAGATTTTTACAAAAAACACAATGTGCCGGTAACATTTGTAGGCCATCCCCTGCTGGACAATTATACTCAAAATAATCTCCGTCAGTCAGACACTTTGGAAACAGTTGAAAATGAAAATCATGAAATGCTGGTCATAGGCCTTCTTCCTGGTTCCCGTGACAGAGAGGTTAAAAGCCTTCTTCCTGTAATGCTTAATGCTGCGAATATTTTGCAGAAACGGATCAAGAGAGTAAAATTCATAATTTCCATAGCGCCCTCTGTTGAAAAAAAATACGTTGAACAAATATTAAAAAAACACAAAGAAATATCAGATTGCAAGTTAGCGACTGAAGATGTTAAAAAAGTCTTTGAAATGTGCAGGATAGCTGTGGCTGCTTCAGGGACTGTTACATTGGAAGCTGCGATTGCCGGAACTCCAATGGTAATAATTTATAAGGTATCTTCCGTGAGTTACTGGCTGGGTAAATTAATGGTACGGGTTAAGAATTTCGGTCTTGTAAACCTTATTGCAGGGGAAAATATTGTCCCTGAATTATTACAGGATGAAGCATCCCCGGAAAATATAGCAAATAGTGTATTTAACATGTTAAATGACGCAAAAGGGCTGCAAAAGCTGAGAGAAAAGCTTCTTGAAATAAGAGACATGCTTGGCGGACCAGGTGCATCAGAGCGGGTAGCTGAAATAGCTCTAAATATGATGGGGCAAAAATATTAAAATTACTCGTGAACCGTGAACCTGAGTAGTTGCGAAATATTATGAAAAAAAAGCTGAAAGATAAACTCGTTGAAATCAAATGGGAACTTATCGGCATTCTTGGCAAGCTTTTGATTGATATTCTGTTTTATACGACCAGGATAGAATTGAAAGGATTTGAAAAAGTCGAGCCTATTATTAACTCAAGAAAATTTATTTGGGCGCTTTGGCACTCAAGGCTTCTGCTTCCCAATTATCTGAGTAAGGGATTGGATGGAACCGCTATGGTCAGCGGTTCAGAAGACGGTGAATTTGTGGCAAGGATACTGAAGAAACAAGGGCATGAAGCTATTCGTGGTTCAACAACAAGAGGCGGAATTAAAGCATTATCAGCTTTGATCAGGAAGCTTAAAGAAAAACAAAGACCCAGCATAATTATACCGGATGGACCCCAGGGGCCAAGATTCAAGGTAAAATTAGGAATAATAATTCTGGCAAGGGAAACCGGACACCCTATTTTGCCTTTCAGCTACAGCGCAAAGAAAATCAAGGTTTTTGCAAGCTGGGATCGCTTTATTCTTCCGTATCCTTTTACAAAATGCATAGGTATTTATGGCAATCCATTATTTGTTCCCAAAGATGCAGACAAAAACGATTTAATGAGATACCGGAATCTCCTTGAAAAAGAACTGAACCGTCTTACGCTGGAGGCAGACAGTTATTTTAAACGTAAGATAGCATAAACCTATTAATACCTAAATTGAGCTTATTTGTCATTTCGACTGAAGGGAGAAATCTTAAGATTCCTCTCATTCGTTCGGAATGACAGAAATGCAAGTTATAACCGTGTTAAGTATATCATGAAACAAAAATCAAAACGTATAGTCATAAAAGACAGACATAAGCACCTGATCTCTCTTATTAAAGACAGCTGGTTTAAGCTTTTTCTGGCAACACTATGCATGCTTGTGATGGCTGCTGCAAATTCAGCTATACCGTTTCTGATACAACCTGTAGTTGATGATATATTTATCAACAAAGATATAGCTATGCTTAAGCTTATTCCTTTTGCTGTTATCATTATATATTTTGCACTCGGCAGCGCAATGTACGGCCAGGAATACCTAATGAATTATGTGGGGCAGGATATAATAAGGCGCCTTAGAAACAGTCTCTATGGCAAAATTCAGGATCTTCCGCTCTCCTTTTTTCACAAAGAAAAAACAGGTGTTCTGATCTCCCGTATTACCAATGACGTTAATATAATCAAGACTATGGTTTCTACTGCTGTCACAGGGTCTCTGAGGGACTGTTTTACAATAATAGGATTAACAATAGTAATATTTTACAGAGACTGGAAGATGGCATTATTTGCTTTTATAGTATTACCTATAGCCTTCTTCCCTATTGTGTCGCTGGGAAGACGTGTGCGCAAGATAACTACAGGAACCCAGGAATCCATGGCCGAGCTGACTTCTTTTCTTCATGAAACATTCGCAGGGAATAAGATAGTTAAAGCATTCGGAATGGAGGGATATGAAAAGCATCGTTTCTTTAAAGAAACACTCAATCTTTTCAAACTTGAGCTGAAGGCTGTTACAGCAAAGGCGCTTTCTTCACCGGTAATGGAATTCCTTGGAGGCATTGGGATTGCATTTGTTATATGGTATGGTGGTTCCAAAGTTATTGCAGGCACCTCTTCGGCCGGAACATTTTTCTCTTTCATGGCCGCTGTCCTTATGCTCTATGACCCCGTAAAAAAACTGAGCAAACTTAACAATGCAGTACAGCAAGGTCTTGCCGCTACCGATAGAATCTATGATATTCTTGAGAAGAAATCTGATATAATAGAACAAAAAAATCCTGTTGTAATAAAATCCGGACCTCACAGGGTAACTTTCCGTAATGTCTTCTTTAAATACGACGATCAAATGGTGCTGAAAAATATTAACCTGGATGTACGGTCTGGAGAAATTCTGGCGCTGGTCGGAATGAGCGGAGGAGGAAAAACCTCTCTTGTCAATCTTATACCCAGATTTTATGATGTAACCGAAGGAGCTGTCCTTATAGACAGCACTGATATCAGGGAAGCCTCAATTTCTTCTCTTCGAAAGCAGACATCCATAGTTACACAAGAGCCCATACTTTTTAATGACACTATCAGGGATAATATAGCTTATGGCAATCGAAATGCCACGGATGAAGATATAGAAAGAGCTGCAAAAGCTGCATATGCATATGATTTTATCCAGAGTTTTTCTGCCAAATTTGACACAAAAATCGGAGAACTTGGAAGTCGTCTATCCGGCGGAGAAAAGCAGCGCATCTGCATAGCGCGTGCACTTTTAAAGGACGCCCCAATATTAATACTTGACGAAGCAACTTCTTCTCTGGACACTGAATCTGAGATGCTTGTCCAGAAGGCGCTTGAGAATCTTATGAAGGGAAGAACTACATTTGTTATTGCTCACAGGCTTTCCACTATTGGATATGCAAACAGAATAGTTGTTATAGTTAATGGCCAGATTGTGGAAGAGGGAAAACATGAAGAATTGATTGCTCTTAAAGGTGAATATTCCAAGCTCTATCAATCACAGTTCGGCGACAACCATGAAAATCAACCCTATAATATATAAATATATCTTCAAAGAGATGATCCCTCCTTTTGTCATCAGTATTCTGTTTTTCAACTTTATCTTTCTGCTGACAAAGATACTCGATATTACAAATATGATAGTAAATTACAGAATCAGCCTGTCCGATGTTTTGTTGCTTCTTATATATTCAATGCCGCACTTTCTCGAGTTTGTAATACCCATGTCCATTATGATGGCTATTCTGTTAACCTTCTTCCGCATGTCAAGCGACAACGAAATCGTTGCCCTTAAAGCCGGAGGTATGAGTATTTACGAACTTCTTCCTCCTGTACTTCTTTTCTGCCTTATAGGATGTATTCTCACAGGCATTATGACAATATACGGAGTGCATTGGGGAAGTCTGTCTTTTAAAAAATTAACATATAAAGTAGCTGCATCCAATGTTAATATTGGAATGAAAGAAAGGACTTTCAATGATAATTTTAAAGGCGTAATGCTTTATACTAATAAGATTGATTTGAAGAATAAGGCTCTAACAGATGTTTTTATAGAAGATCAAAGAACAAAAAATATTATCAGCACAGCTGTAGCGCCAAAAGGTGAAATGTCCTACGAACCCGACAAACTCCTTTTTCAACTGCGGCTGTATAATGGAACAATTAACCAGGTTGATATTGAGCAGAAAACAGTTCATTCGATAAATTTTGATACTTATGACATAAATCTTGATTTTAAAAAACCCGTCGTGGGGAAAATGGAGCGGAAAGATGAAAAGGAAATGAGCATAGCTGAGCTGCGCGAGAATTTAAAAGATACCGTTAATAAAGATGCAAAATACTATGCTATCCTTATAGAATTTTACAGAAAATTCTCAATTCCTTTTGCCTGTTTTGCGTTAGGTCTGCTTGGCATTCCTTTGGGAGTACAGTCAAAATCTGCAAAGCGGGCATTCGGCTTAGGGCTTGGGCTGATTTTCTTTCTGCTTTACTATTTGATGCTGTCTGCAGGATGGGTTTTCGGCGAGGCCGGTATTTATCCACCGTTAATAGGGATGTGGATGCCGAATATTGTAACCGGAGGGATAGGGATCTATCTATTTATAAGAACGGCTAATGACCGTCCTTTATTGATAAGCACTTTACCATATATCTTTAAAAAAATTACCTCGCGGTTTAAAAGTTAGGTAGTCGTTCACGGCTTGAAACTTGAAATTGGAAATTGGAAAGAACAGTACAAAAGCATGAAGGCCAAATTTCTAATTTCCAAATTCGACGTTCCGTGAACCCTTACAGAGTTAGTTTACTCAAAAGCTGATATTTGAGAACTTATGTCTATTATCCATAAATACTTGACCGGAGAAATTTTCAAATGCCTGTTTTTTGTACTGGCTATGGTCATAAGCATATATGTAGCAGTTGATTTTTTTGAAAAGATTGACGACTTTATGGAAGCCGGGCTTCCTTTTTCAAGGATCCTTGTCTTCCTTACCTTCAAAATTCCATTCATAATCGCCCAAATAATACCTATTTGTATTATGCTGTCAGTTATAGTTGTCTTTGGCCTGATGACTAAAAATAATGAGCTGATTGCTCTCAAAAGCAGTGGTGTAAATATCTATTACCTTTTAAAGCCGGTTCTTATAATTGGCCTTATACTCAGCTTGTTGCTCTTTTTCATTTCAGAGGTAATAGTGCCGATAACTATGGAAAGGGCAAATGGAATATGGCTGAAAGAGGTAAAAAAAGAATCTGCTGTTATCTCTAAGGAAAAAAATATCTGGATCAAGGGCGACCGTTTAATAACACACATAACTTATTACAACCATGCCGAAAAAGCTATTTTTGGAATAAGCATTAACGCTTTTGATGAAGACTTCAGGCTTGCAAGAAGGATTGATGCAAAAAAAGGCTTATTCAAAGACGGACAATGGTTATTATATGAAATTATAGAGCAAAATTTAAACCAGGAAAACGGTCAGTACAGGATAAAATTACATAAAGAAAAAGTTGAAAAGCTAGATTTTCTGCCTGAGGATCTAAAGAGGATAATTAAAAAGTCTGAAGAAATGAGCTTTAACGAACTTTTTAACTATATCAAGAAGGTTGAGGCCGAAGGATACGAGGCCACGATTTACAGGGTGGATCTTTATGCCAAGATTGCTTTTCCCCTTGTCTGTCTAATTGTATGCATAATAGGAGCTGGAATAGCTTTTAAAAGAAAAATCAAGGAAGGACTGCCTGTTAATGTGGCATGCGGTATAGGTATTGCGTTTCTTTACTGGATTCTTCATAGTTTCTGTGTGTCGCTTGGATATGGAGATATGCTTTCCCCTCTGGTTGCCGCCTGGTCTGCAAACCTGATTTTCTCATGTTTTGCGATAGTTATTTTACTTAACGCCGATTAATGTAAGTACTCAGGTCCACGGTTCAAGGTTAAAAGCCGACAACTCTGAGCCCTGAACCGTGAATCTAACAACCTGAATAGTTACGAAATATTAAGAAATTAAGACAACCAACCGTGAACTTTGAACCCAACAACCTGAGTAGTTACAGATAAATAATGATCACTCTGTATAATATTATACTTACAATAGGAATCACCGTAGGCATTCCTCTGATAATTCCGATTATTCTTTTGTCTGAAAAAAGGCGAAAAACATTTCTGCAAAGACTTGGGTTAAAGCAGCTCCCTGAAAATATATTATCCAAAAGCGCCAAAAAGCCAATATGGATACATGCGCTATCGGTGGGAGAAGTTCTCTCTTCTGTTCCTCTTGTCATGAACCTAAAGGGACATTTCAAAGATAAAAGAATTGTTTTCTCAGCTTCAACCAAAACAGGCTTTGAAATCGCGGATAAGCTTTTTAAAAAAAATGTGGATTCAATATTTTTCTTTCCTTTTGATCTACTGTTTTCTGTAAAATATATTACCAAGAAAATAGATCCGGCTATAGTTATTATCGTTGAGTCAGATATCTGGCCAAATTTTCTATTTGAAATGAAAAAACGCAATGTGCCGGTTATTTTAATCAATGCCAGGCTCTCTAAAAGGTCCTTTAAGAGATATAGACGTTTTGCATTTATTGCTAATAAATTATTTTTGTCTTTTGCAAAAATATGCACCCAGTCCATTGAAGATACCAAGCGCTTCATGCTTCTTGGTATCCCTTCAAACATGATATCAACAACAGGAAACATTAAATTCGATCAGCCATATGATTCTGTTTCAGAAAAGGAAATCGAGATATTAAAGCAATCTATGAATATCCGGCTGGTTAAAAAAATTTTAATGGCAGGAAGTACCCACGAAGGCGAAGAATCAATACTTATTGATGCTTTTTCAAGGATCAGAAAAAACTTTGCTGATACTGTTCTTATTATTGTACCGAGGGATCCGGAACGTGCAGGGTCTATACTCAAATTATGTAAATCCTCAGGATTCTCCTCAATCCTTATGAAAGACTTCAAAAATACAGATAAGAATGAAAAATTTGATGTGATTGTTGTTGATGTTATAGGAATTCTAAAGAGACTTTATGCAATTGCTGATGTGGCCTTTGTCGGCGGAAGCCTTGTAAATCTAAGCGGCCATAATCCGCTTGAGCCTGCTGCATTTTCCAAACCTGTAATATTTGGACAATATATGAGTGATTTTGCATATATCTCGCAAATGCTTTTAGATTCAGGAGGAGCTGCCCAGGTAAAAAATACAAACAGCCTTTATGAAACAATAGTAGAAATTCTCAGTGATAGCGATAAAGCCCGGAATATGGGAGAAAAAGCATTTAAAGTCTTTAATGCCAACAAGGGTGCTGTTGAGAAAACGTTAAAAGTTATAGAAAGCCAATTGAAGGCGTAACTTCTCAATAAGTCCGGGCAAATTACATGATACAAGACTCGCCCACTGATAATAAAATGTAAGAATATCTGAAACTCGCATCTAAGTGAGCCTAAAGAAAAAACAGTGGCCAATCCTTTTAATACATATTGGCTAAGCGACAGATCATATGTTTTAAAGAT
>VMSQ01000053.1 GCA_013792055.1 Desulfobacteraceae bacterium | reverse complement strand
TGTTCATTTCCCTGAATACATAAGTTTCAAATACCCTCTGCTTTTTGTCATATCTCTTTGAAAGTTTGGCATGAAACGTCGAGGAATCAACTCTAACCTCTTGCGGTTTGGAGAGCTTATTCTCAACTTCGGCCATCATATCTCCAAGGGCCTTTTCCCTTCTGTCTATCAGAAAAACAGGGGATCCTAATGAAACATTTTTTCCTGAAGTCAGCTTAAGATAAAGGCGCCCCCTTTCAGGTACGTATTTGCCTACCCTGCTTACACTATGCCAATGATCATCTTCATATCCTATACGCAAAACATCGCCAGGTAAAAGCTCCTCTATTGGAATAAAATAAGGTTTCCCTTTAGGACCTTTTATCTTCCCCATATAAAGTCCGGAAGCTGTTTGACCATTTGTATTTATCGGATTATAAGGCCGTTGCGGCAGAAAATTAAAATGTGTGCTTTCCCTGCCAAGGGCTCTTGATATAAGTTGAAGAGCTGTTTTTTTCATCTGCGGATCGCTTCCATGATCTCTTAATATCTGATAGGCTTTAATTAAATAGTATACATAATGTGGCCCTTTTTTGCGACCTTCAATTTTCCAGACCTTCACCTCGGGAATAGACAACAAAACCTTGACAAGCGCATCGAGACTTAAGTCCTGACACGAAAAAAATCTTTTTATGCTGTTTCCCTGGGTATAAAACCTGCGGCATGGCTGAACACATCTGCCCCTGAGCCCGCTTTTGCCGCCCATATAACTGCTCCAGTAACACCTGCCTGAAATTCCATAACAAAGAGCCCCATGAACAAACACTTCAAGACCAAGGCCGCTTGGGCAGGCCTTAGCCATAGCTTTGATTTCATCTATGCTCAGCTCCCTTGGAACAACCACCAGGTTGACTCCAGGTTGTTTTTGAACAAGCTTTAAAGCCATTGGAAAGCTTATATTCGCAAGTGTAGATAAATGAATTTCTCCAGTGAAACCTGTTTGCCTGATTAACTCTATAAGTGACAGGTCCTGTATTATAAGGGCATCAGGCTTAGCAAACCTCTCCAACTGATCAATAAGCCTTCCAGCAACATTAAGATCCTCCTGCTTTAACAGCGAGTTAAATGCCACATAGACTTTCGTTCCCATATCATGGGCAAGCTGAACAAGAGAGACTAGTTCCTCAATAGAAAAATTTTTTGCTTCCATTCTGGCGGATAAAATATTAAGCCCACAATATATAGCATCCGCCCCTGCTGCAAGAGCAGCTAAAAATGAGTTTTTATTCCCGGCCGGAGCTAAAATATCGGGGACAGGTTTTTTATCTTTTTCTGACATAAATTTAATACCCTAATTGTAACAATTGTAACAATTGAAGATTGAAGATTTGTGGTATCGCATATGGATTGAATATTGTATATTGAATATTGTATATTTGTGGAAATCGCTTCGCTCCATTAATTCATATAAAACAGGATTCCTTCAATCTTCAATCGTCAATCTTCAATCGTCAATTTGGTTCACGGTTGGTTGCCTTGATCTCTTCATCAATCTCTAACCTTGAACCCCTGAACCTCTGAACCCTGAACCATGAACCGTTACATATCTGCAACCCGTTATAATTGCAATAATTCAGGTTGCAATTTTTTTAGAAAAATTATAAAAATATTAATATGCCTACTTATACTTACAAAGCACTCACCGCAGATGGTTCTAATGTTAGTGGAACTGTTGAAGCTGATTCTCAGCCCCTTGCCGCCATGCAGTTGGATAAAATGGAATATATACCGATCTCGATCAGCGAGAAAAAAGGTATGTTTTTAGATGAACTGGCCCTTAAACTAGAACGCGTTAAAATAGATGATTTAATATTTTTTACCAGGCAGTTATATACTGTAATAAAAGCAGGCATCCCTCTCCTGGCGGGGATTAAAGCGCTCGAGCAACAAACTGAAAATAAAAAACTAAAAAAAGTCCTTGGAATTGTTGCAAAAGATGTAGACCGTGGCAAGAGCTTCTCCGAATCTCTTTCAGTGCACCCTGATGTTTTTTCTGAACTTTTTGTAAATATGATTGAGGCCGGTGAAGTGGGCGGCAGTTTGGAAGAAATATTAGAGAGACTGATTCTTATGCTTGAATTCACCAGGAAGACTAACAGTAATCTCAAGGCTGCTGTGCGTTATCCGATTATGGTTGTATGTTCGCTATTTGCTGCTTTTGGTGTCATAATTACATTTGTCATACCCAAATTTGCGGTTATCTTTGAAGCCTCCACCGTAGAACTTCCAATTCCCACAAAAATTATGATGTTTATAAATTTCCTGGTACAAAATTACTGGTATTATGGACTCCTTATAGCCGGCTCCCTTATTACAGCCTTTTACTTGTATACAAGTCGAGAGGCTGGAAGACTTCAATGGGACTTTCTAAAATTAAAAATACCTGTCTTAGGCGATGTTTTTCTTAAAGTTTACATGTCAAGGTTCTCAAGTATGCTTGAAACTTTATCCAGAGGCGGAACCTCAATCGTTTCAGCGCTCGATGTTGTTTCAAGAACTATTGGCAATGAATATATTGCTCAAAAAATAAAAGCCATTGCCGAGCAGGTAAAGACAGGAAAAGGTATCACTAATTCTTTAAGGGAAAGTAAAATTTTTCCGCCTTTAGTCCTCCACATGGTTCTAACCGGCGAAGAAACAGGTGCTCTGGATGATATGCTGGCAGAGATTACCAGTTACTATGAAAGGGAAATAGACTACACTGTCAGCCGCATGTCTTCCTATATCGAGCCGATTCTAACCGCCGGTTTGGGATTAATGGTACTTTTCATTGCGCTTGCCATTTTCCTGCCCTGGTGGAATATGATGGAAGCCTTTAAGGGCTAATTTAATGAATGATGAACTCGCAAAAAGTCGTCACTCCGGTAGATCCCGGATCGAGTCAGGAAGGAGTCCAGAGCCCTCGTAAGTAGTTGAATAGACTGGATTCCGGCTTTCGCCGGAATGACGAAAAATGGTACTTTTCGACTTTTTACGAGTTCATCAATGATTAAATTATAAGCAAAAATACTCTTGACATTGAGATTATTAATAAGTTAATTAGTGAATTAAATAAGTAACCTAATTTATCAAGTTAGAATAGAAAGAAAACTTTTAACTTTTTAATATAATTAACCAAACATAATAAGAGAGGTCGTAAAAATGGGCAATAAAAGGGTGGGTTTGTTGAAAAACAATAAAGGTTTTACATTAATCGAACTCATTATGGTTATTGTTATCCTTGGCATACTGGCAGCAGTTGCTATCCCGAAATATGTTTCTATGAAAACCGATGCGGCTAATGCAAGTGCCAGGGGTGTTACTGCAGGCCTGAGAGGATCTGTGAGTATACTTTATGCTGAAAAAATGCTTGCAGGAAACAACACTGCTTATACCATGGGGCAGGTCGTTGACGGTGCGCAGATATCCGGTGTAGAAGGCTCAGGATCAGCAGCCGCTCTCTATACCGCAACTATAGGAGGCTCACTTTACACATGGTCACTCACCCCGGCAGTCAACTTGCCTACAACGGCAGGCGGCATAGTAGCAGTAATAACAACCTGGTAAATATGATACCTTTATGTCCTTTTTCCGTGACCTATTCACGGAAAAAGGACTTTTCAAAATGAGCTTTGGTAGAAAAGCACTTATTCCTATACTTCTTTTTGTTGTTTGCCTGATCTACTTTCATGATATTCTGACAAGCAAACTTCTCTTCACAGAAAGAGACCTGTCTATCTTCTTTCTGCCCCCAAGAATATGCTGGGTGGACATGATTAAGGGGGCTCAGATCCCTCTATGGAACCCCTACTATTATTGCGGGCAACCATTACTTGCCACTCTTCAGCCGGGTGTACTTTACCCTCTAAATCTTCTTCTCATCCTGCTTCCCTTCGATCTCGGCTTTAATTTAATCATTATTATCCATTATTTTTTAGCAGGAACCTTTACCTATTTTTTTATCAAAACAGTTAAGGGAACTAATACCGGCGCCTTAATCGGGTCCATCATTTTTATGTTAAGCGGCTATCTCCTTTCCGTACATAACCTGCTCCCACATCTTCTTTCCGTGGTATGGCTACCCTTGATTCTCCTTTGTTATCAAAATTATTTAATAAAAGGTTCATTAAAAGCTCTGATATTTACTTCTGTTTGTTTGACAATGATGTTCCTTGGCGGAGCAATAGAGATATTATATGGCACATTTATTGTAATCTTTATCCTTTTGTTTTTTCCGGACCCTTTTGGCGTTGGCATCACTCCCCTTCCCATGAAAAAAAGAGTTTTTTCCTTTGGGCTGGTTTTACTACTTTTTCTATTGCTTTCCGCGGTTCAGTTGGTCCCTTTCCTGGAACTCGCATTTAAATCAATCCGGGCAGGTGGCCTGAGTTATCAGGAGGCAATCACATGGTCTTTAGATTTTGAAGATTTGCTGCAGTTTTTTCTTCCCGATCCTTATGGATACGGTTATTCCATGGAAAAATACTGGAGCAATCAGAGCTGGCTAAAGACTATATACCTTGGCATCATCCCATTTGCTCTTTCTATTTTTTTTATCATAGAAAAGAGAAGAAAAGCTTTACCCTTTTTACTCCTTTTATTAATCTCTCTCATGCTTTCTTTTGGGGGAAATACCCCAATCTACAAGTTGCTATATAACTACGTCCCGTTCTTAAATACCATCCGTTATCCGGTTAAGTTTCTATTTATATTCACCTTTCTTGTTTCCATAATAGCAGGGATGGGGTATGACAGCCTTTCCAGACAGATTATTGATAGAAACTGGGAAGCCAGAAGAATTGTTCGAGCTTTTCTTGCTTTCAGTGTGTTGGCTGCCTTTATATGGGGCATACTGAATTTTTTTGAGGTTCCGATTCAAGAATTTTTGCAGGCCAACGGGTTTGCCCCGCCCGATTATAATTATCCACATATCAATCTGCATAATATGAAAAGGTTCCTGCTCTTTTGCCTATTATTCGGACCGGTTTTGGTATTTGGTTGGAGGTACCCAAGGAGGAGAATAATCTTCTCTCTTGCCCTGCTTTCTTTATTAACACTCGATCTTTTTTTCGCGAATAAAGGATACTACCAGAAATATGACGCAAAAACCTTCCACGAGCCATCCGAAAGCATAAACTTTTTAAAAAAGGACACCTCCCTTTTCCGAATATTTACAACGCCAAAGACGGAAAAAGAGTCGATGAAATATTCAGATATTTTCTCCGATCAGATCAAGGTGACTAAAGAGAAGGTTTCACCGGGTCTCAATATGGAACACGGTCTTTACAGTGTAGATGGCGCTGAGGTAATCCGTCTTGGAGATTTTGAAAAAATTATGTCATTGTTAAAGAGTTCGCCCGAGCCGGACAGCACGAACCTTCTGTCTTTATTAAACGTCAAGTATCTTATTTCAAAATTTGAAATAGATTCCAGGGAATTTGAGCTGGTCAAGATTATCGGTGATAAAGATGTTCCTGATGGATTTCTTAGGATTTACAAAAACTTAAATGTTCTTCCAAGGGCTTTTCTGGTAGAAGATTACAAGGTGATGAATTCTGAAATCGAATATATGGAAATTTTAGGCAGCAAAGACTTCGATCCACGCAACTTAGTTCTTCTTGACAAAGATCCAAACTGCTTTTCTGATCAATCTAAAATTAGCGATCAAAGCATTCAGTCCCATGATCACGAAAAAGATAAAGTTATAATAACAACTTATCAAGCGAATAGAATAGAATTATCTGTTTCTTTAAACAAGCCGAAACTGCTGTTTATGAGCGAAACTTATTATCCCGGCTGGGAAGTTTATATAGATGGGAATAAGGATACAATATACAGAGCAAATTATGCTTTTCGCGGGGTAACCCTAAAGCCTGGAAAACACAAGATGGAATTCCTGTATAGGCCATTAAGCTTTATTTGGGGCGGGGTTATTACTTTGCTGGCCATTATTGGGACAGGCTTCATATTCATTAAGGGGGGTTGCCGAAAATGGAAAAAATAGTTTTGATTCAGCCAAAATCCGGGGAATGGGAATTTGCTGGAATAAGGCCACCCGATTCTCTACTTAGTGTTGCCGCAGTCCCTTACAAAAAGGGCTATGAAATTAAGATAATTGACCAGAGAACAGACAAGGGTTGGAAGACTACACTCAAAAAAGAGCTTAAAGATGCTTTGTGTGTTGGGATTACATCGATGACAGGCCCGCAACTAAGGTATGCGTTAGAAGCTGCCCGGTTTGTAAAAGAAAATTCAGATGTGACTGTAGTCTGGGGAGGAATACATGGTTCTTTGATGCCGGAACAAACTATTAAGAGTAAGTATATAGATATTCTTGTAACAGGGGAAGGAGATTATTCATTTGCAGAAGTGGTAGAAGCTTTGGAAGAAGGAAAAGGGCTTAGTAACATTAAAGGTTTATATTATAAGGAAAAAGGGGAAATTAATAACACCGGTAGAAGAAAACTAATAGCAAAACTGGATGAACTGCCGGATCTGCCTTATGGCCTCATAGATATAGAAAAATATTACGGCTTCGATATCAATGCCGGAAGATCTATAACCCTTATGACATCAAGGGGATGTCCTTTCAGGTGCGCTTTTTGTTACAATACAACATATTACAGAAACACCTGGAGGGGAATGAGTGCAAAAAGAACAATTGAAAAAATAAAATATGTCGTTGATAATTTTGGTATCAAGAACATATTTTTTCAGGATGACAATTTCTGTGCAAATCTAAAGAGATTTGAAGATATTGTAAACGGAATTTTAAAAGAAAAAATTGATATCACCTGGGGTTTGATGGGCGCCAGGGTCAGCTCTCTAAAACTCATGAGCGACAGCCTCCTCGACAAAGCTGTAAAGGCCGGGTGCGTAAATGTGGACGTCGGAATAGAATCCGGAAGTGAAAGGATATTAAAATTAATATCAAAAGACAATACAATACCCGAAATTTTAGCAGTAAACAAGAAACTTGCTAAACATTTTTACAGGATGAAATATACGTTTATTATGGGTATTCCTACGGAGACAGAGGAAGAACTCTTACAATCCGTAAGGTTCGCTATTAAACTTTGCAAGGATAACCCGCACGTTCTTCCATTGTTTTTTGTTTATTGCGCCTATCCTGGTACAAGCCTTTGTAATCTTGCTTTAAGGCATGGATTTAAAGAGCCAAAAAATCTGGAAGAGTGGAGTGAAATAAACTATGAAACCGCCCACTTGCACTATCCGTGGTTAGATAAGAAAAGAATTAAAATGTTAAAAAATTTTGAATTTGCCAGTTTGTTTGCCAGCAAGAATAATGATTATAAAATCAAAAGCCCTTTCTTTAAACTTATGGCAAGGTTGTACAGGCCGATAGCTAAACTTAGATTCGAGAAAAATATTTATCAGTTCCCAATGGAAATAAAAATTATAAGAAAAATTAGTCATAGTCTGGAGTAATCCCAAAGCGAAAGCTCCATAAAAAACTCCCAAGCGCAGGTTTTACCTGCCCTTGTCCTCGAGCCGAAGGCGATCAAGGGGGAGTATGGAAAAGCAAATGTCTTATAAATCCAGGGCCACAGCCAACTACAGGATATTATTCTGTAATACAGAGCTGGTCGTACTCTTCTTGTTTTTGATCATTGTTCTAACTTGCCTTTCAAGTAGTTTTGGACTGACCTGGGATGAGGCTTATTATTTTGATTATGCTGATGCTATAAAGCAGTGGTGGACAAACGGGGCAGACATTTCAAAGTCGGCAATTATTAAATACTGGGGTTTTGATTCTTATCACAATCCACATCCTCCTTTCATGAAAATAATGGCCGCCATAACCTCAGAATTATTTAGTAATATAGGCGCTTATCCTTTGCCCTACCGCATGGCTAATATTATATACGTTTCAATCAACATTCTGATTATTTTCATTGCAGTCAAACAAGTTTATTCGAAAAGGCTGGCGTATCTTTCGATAATTTTTATCCTTTTTCAACCTCGAATATTAGGCCACAGTTTGATCGGTGCAACAGATTCGGCTATAGCTTTTTCAGCATTATCTTTTACCCTGTCGTCATACATGGCGGTCAGGTATCCTGAGAAAAGGACCCTGTGGTGGATAGTAGCAGGTTTGATTTTTGCAACAGGTGTTTCCACCAAATTCACAGGGCTTTTGATAATTTTGCCTGTGACGGCCTGGGTTTTATACAATAGAGAGTTTAGAGCTTTTGCTGTTTTGGCGGGTATAATTCTATTTTCGTTTCTATTTCTAATTATTATATATCCCCTGTTCTGGCACAATCCAATAACAGGGCTGTACGACTATTTAGTACATCCTTTTACCCGAAAAGATTTATTCCCTTTTTTAATATATTATTTTGGGAAAAATTATTTTTTTGATGTTCCCTGGCATTATTTTGACGTTATGTCACTTATAACTATCCCGCCGGTAATATTATTCTTTTTGCCGGGATTATTGATAAAAAAAGTCTGTAATAAAGATCTTACTCTATTGCTCTTATTTATTGTACTGTTTTGGTTGATTATTGGTCACTTGCCATTCACCCCCAAACATGATGTAATTAGACAATTTTTGCCCTTTTATCCGATTATCGCTATGTTGTCAGCCATAGGCCTGGATAATCTTTTATCTTTGTTTCAAAAAAGATTTGACCAAAATTTCCTTGTACGCAAATATTCTTATTTGCCAATGCTATTGATCATTTTCTTTTATATATTTTCCAATGTTAGCCATCACCCATTCGAACTTTCATATTACAACATGTTTATCGGCGGGGTAAAAGGCGCAGAAAAAAAGGGCATGGAGCTCAGTTACTGGATGGAGTCATTAACTCCTGACTTTATATGCCTGTTAAACGACATGCTTCCCCGTAATACTTCTCTTACACTTTTGCCCAATAACTCGCATTTGCACCATCTTCAAAAAAGGGGTATTCTGCGAAACGATATAAGGATTAATGATAAACTTGATAGCAATAGTTATTTCATTTTGGTTAGAAGGCGGTCTGCAATAAACGATAAAATTTTCAATCTTAAAGAAATTGCAAATGTTTCATATGATAAAGTTATACTTTTAAAGCTTTTGGAAATAAAATGAAGAAACTGAAACTTTCTATTGTAATTCCAGTATATAATGAGGTAGAAGTATTACCTCTTTTGTTTGAAAGAATCATTAGTGTACTTGAATCTTGCAAACCTTCCTTAAATGACTACGAGATCATATTCGTCAATGATGGAAGTTCAGATCAATCTCTTGATTTTCTATCTAAATTATTAAAAAATAACCCGCATATTATCATTATCAACCTTTCTCGAAATTTTGGCCATCAGGCTGCTATCTCTGCCGGTTTATCAGAAGCCCGTGGAGAAGCTGCAATAGTTATGGATGCCGATCTTCAAGACCCACCGGAATTAATACCGGAAATGCTTAAAGCCTGGCATGAGGGATTTCAATTGGTAATTGCTCGACGTCGATCACGCCAAGAACGAGGTCTGAAACTCTGCTTATTTAATCTCTTTTATTCTCTGTTCGGATTTCTTAGCGATTATCCTATTACATTAAATGCCGGCGTTTATGGACTAATGGATCGTGTAGTAATTGATCAACTAAACCGGTTGACAGAGCGTAATCGATTTTTGCCTGGCCTGCGAAGTTGGATAGGGTTTAGGGAAACTGTTGTTTGGTATGATCGCGAGGAGCGTGCTGCCGGCAAGCCAAAGCAAAGCCTGTTAAACTTGCTGAAATATGGGTTTGACGCTATCTTTAGCTTCAGTTACAAACCTCTTCGTTTGAGCTTGTTATTAGGCTTAACCATAAGTATCAGTTCATTTACTTATGCTGCTGTGTTATTAATCATGCGCTTATTGCAGATTAATGTGGTACCCGGTTTTACCACACCTACCATTTCAATCCTATTTTTGGGTGGAGTGCAATTGATCGGAATCGGGATCTTAGGCGAATACTTGGGACGAATTTATGATGAAGTAAAACAAAGGCCGATCTTTATTGTCGATAATATCCTTCGCTCAACTGGAAACAAAAAAACAAACCTCTTTCCGGAAAATGAATCAGCAAATGAGCCGACCGGCAAATAATGCTTCCAATCCAATTTTTTGGCTATTTTATACCGTCATATTCTTAACCCCTTTAATGCATGGTAAAACCCAGTTCTTCATTGTTAATCAACTCTACCACAGATTGTTCTTCAATTTCGCCCTGCTATCTTTGATTATTATTGTGACTCTACGCAACAAAAGCCTTTCTTTTAGAATATCGGGCTTTGAAATATTTTTTGCGCTTTATCTTATGATCAATCTTGCATCAATTTATTATTCAACAGGTAAATTTGCGAGCGAAGCTATGTTTTTGAATTTACTTTTAGGGTTTTACGTTTACATTCTGGTCATTAATGTTGTTCAAAATGTTAGCCAACTATCTGCAATATTTAGAGCTTTGGTATCATCAACGAGTCTGTTAGGACTCCTGGGAATATACCAGGGCATATTCGGCACGATCAAAACAGATGGCCTTAATTTACTTTCTAATTTTGGACACAGGGCACAGGGAACATTTGAAAACCCTAACTTATATGCAGGTTTTTTAGTGTTGGTTATCCCCCTGGCCTGCTATTTTTTCCTCTTTGGCGATGATAAGAGAACAAGAATTTGTGGAGCATTTTCTGTAATCATTCTCAGCAATGCATTACTCTGGACAGGATCAAGAGGCGGAATAATCGCCATTGGTTCAGCCCTGATGCTGCTGCTCTTTTTTCTGTATCGAGACCGCAGATTACAGGAAATGAAATTAATTGCTGTTATTATATTTCTAACTATTACAGTATATCTGTCAGGTGACGCGGTCTCATCAAAGGTCTCCGAAACACCACTTGAAAATGGCAGCGCTGCCTATAATCTGATTTACCCAAAAGATTCCGAACTTGTGAATGTCGACAGGAGGTTGGAAACGTATAAAAAGACATTACCTATGATTTGGGATCATCCTGTTTTCGGCGCCGGCCTTAGTACTTATAGATATAACTTTATTAAGCATTACCCAGAGGATGAATTGGTACGTACAAACAGCGTTTTCCATGCTCATAATATTTTTCTTAATATAGCGGCAGAAGTTGGTTTATTAGGTCTTTTTTTCTTCGTGATGATGCTCATTTCACTTTTCAGGCAATCAGCGTTATTCATAACAGGATACCGACGATATGGTATTGAAACAATGAGTTTATTCGGTTCATTAGGGCTCTTTGCCTTTTTAGTCCACAATCTTTTTGATTATACCTGGACGCCTCAGGCCTGCCAGATCGCCTTTTTCCTGATAGCGTCGCTGATTATCAAGCAAGGAATGCTTCAACAGAAGGTTGAAGATAGCGTTAGAGCACCTGTTTATAATATAAAAAAGAAGATTCCGTTGACAGGTCTGCTGTTAGTTGTGATTTTCTTATTGGTTGTAAGCGTAATCCGGCCACTTTACGCTTTCCGTTTATATGAGCGATCTGTTTATCTTTATGCGGCAAACGACCTGCCTGCAGGATTGTCTTATGCTCAAAAGGCTGTGGATACCATTCCCGAATATCCCCTGTTCCATGCCAATCTTTCCATATTCTATCTTCGTCAATGGGAACAGGATAAAGCTATAGATAAATACAAAAAGGGAATAGCCGAGCTAAAAGAAGCCATAAGCCTGAATCCTGCTGAATCTTACTTTTATTCTTTGTTGGGTGAGGCTCACGAACGATTCAAAGACCGCAGGGGTGCAGCTACGGCCTATATTGAGGTCATTAAGCTTAATCCTGATGACATAGAGCTTTATCATAAGGTCGCTTTTAACTATATGGAATTAAAAGAGTATGAGCATGCTATTATATGGCTCGAAAGAGCCGGAAAACAGTTGCAGAAAGCAAAACAAAGTGACAGAAAATCGCTTCTTATTTTCGAAAATTGCCTTCGCACAGCTATTGCTTGCGATGAATCGGGTCAATATGCAATGGCCCGGAAGTACTATAAAAAGACGATTAGATTGGCTGAATCTGAAAAGATCATATGCAACATCGGTCCATTGCGAGAAAGGCTTGAATACGTGGAAAAGGCAATTAAAGAAAACAATGAGAAAGCTGTCATGCGATGAGTGATTTGGTGAATTTTGAGCTATTGAGACAATCTTCTTTGTCGGCGCTCTTCTCTCCAACTGCAATAATTAATTGTCCAGGCCAGGGCAGAACAGGATCTACAAGTTTCCAAAACCAGACAAAGCAATCATAAATTTTTAGCTCAATTTTATTGAAACAGGTTTTAGTTTTGGCCTTTTAAAAGCATCTTTGGATTCTAAAAGATCCTCCCAATAATCCCCAATTGAGTGTCTTTCCCAGAATCTTATCTCTTCTTCTTTTGTTTTGAAATCAGGCAATTTCATTGTTTACCTCTTTCAACTCTTTTTTTATAAAGCTTTTTTGTTTTGTCATCCATATCCATTGACGTAACAACCCTGGCTATACCCTTACCCTTCAAGACATACACGACAAACAAATACCTTCCGGCAACGCATCAATCTCTGTCTGATCGCGGACACTTTTAAACAGATGTGGCCACTGGCTCAATCGCTTCCAACTTGCAAGCGTTTTCTCCTCGCATAGCCTGCCACACATCCCAGGCTATTTGACCGTTCAGCCACAGTTCAGGAGACGTTCCAAACAGCTTGGAGAGGCACAAAGCCATATCCGTGCTAATCCCTTTCCTGCCGTTTACGACCTCACTGATGTGTTTGCGGGAGACAC
>VMSQ01000243.1 GCA_013792055.1 Desulfobacteraceae bacterium | reverse complement strand
CTCAAAATGAAAGGATTAAAGGGAAAATTTTAGAAAAAAGCATAGCTCCGCTTGGTGGGTTACAACATGAGACCTTTGCAAAACGCCCCCTTTTGCCCAAATAGCGCTAAAGCTTCACTTCGTGTCTGCGTCAGACTCAAATTTTAAGCCTCGAAATACTCAATGTATTCCTACATTTAAAATTTTCGCCTTCCTTGAACTTGAACAAAATTGAGCATTTTTCAAAGGTCTCTCTTCCATATTTATTCAAATTTTTCAAATAAAAACTACTTTTAATTTCTTTTTGATTAAAATTAAACTCATTAGGAAGCTAACTGGGATAAACTCCATGATTGTATATATAGTCGAAATAATAATTGTAATATCCGTTAGTTTCAGGACTGTCAGCTTCATCCTGGGATGTAATGTTTTCAGCGTAAGATTTTTTTAAATTTGCTAACCATAGTTCTTTTGAAAAAGAATAAAGAACCTGCTTAAGCAGTTTGGCTTCACTAATAATTTCTTTATTGTCCTGGGTAAACAGATCGATTCCATCAATTATTGCCTTGATGTTTCTTATATATTCAGTATCATCAAGCCTTTCTTCAATAAATAATTTATGAAACCGGGATATAATATATTTTGCTGTACCTTCAACAGCATCTATACACTTCATGGCATAATTTAAAATATTTAGAGATTTATTTTGCTAAACATATAAAACGCAAAAAACCCTGTAATTATTTAAAATATACGGATATTAACTACATGTCAAGATTCTTTGAAGTAAAAAAGATTACAAAACAATATTTAAATTGAATTTTTAAAGTTTATATTTTTATTAGCCCGAAGGGTGAACTCGACACTTGCAGATTTTATGTTTTAAATTTAGGTTAAAGCTTTTGTTTCAATGGAGCCGGCGAGCGGAATTGAACCGCTGACCTGCTGATTACGAATCAGCTGCTCTACCATCTGAGCTACGCCGGCATATTTATAGACTTTCAGATAATTAATTTCACTGCGTTATCAGTCGGCTACGTATAACTAATACGCCTTTCTCCTTCTAGCCTTGTGAAATTAATTATCTGAAAGTCTATAGACCTGTCAATAAATGGATTACTTTTTTTATGAGCCAAAATCAAGAAAATATTACATTTAAATCCTTGATTAATCAAATTCTTCACAGGGATTGTGGAATAGATTGTATTGGATTATCCGGATCTGATACGGCGTTTTTTATATCAAGGTTGTATTCGGAACATAGAATGCCTTTTATTGTGATAGTGCCTTCGCAAAAACAAGGTGAAATGTTTATAAATGACCTGTCTTTTTTTATAAATGAATCTGAGCTAAATGTAATACACTTTCCGCCTTACAATATATTACCTTTTAAGAAACTATCTTACCACAATGAAACAGCGGCAAAAAGGATCAGTACACTTTACCGGATTATTAATGATGATATGCCGTTAATTGTTGTTACTACTGTTAGCGCTCTTTTACAAAAGCTTATTCCTAAACAGGAAATTTGCAACTATGCTGAGCTTATTATGGCAGGCGAGGATATAGAACGCGATCATTTGATCGCAAAATTGATTTCCGGCGGGTATGTAAGCTCAGCGATTGTGGAGGAACCAGGTGATTTTTGTATAAGAGGAGGTATCCTTGATATATTTTCTCCGCTATATCCAGATCCGCTCAGGATAGAGCTGTTCGGAGATACAGTAGATTCATTGAGGTTTTTTTCAGCAGCAACTCAGAGAACTATAAAACTTATCAAGGAAGCGGTCATTCTCCCTGCCAGAGAAGTGATTTTGAAAAAAGAGTCTATAGCTCAAATAATCACCAGGATTAGACAGCAGGCATCAGATCTTGATATGCCCGTAACCATGGTTAGAGATGTTGTTGATATTATTAAGAAGGAGGGTATTTTTTCAGGGATAGAAGGCTTGATTCCGCTGATTTATCCAAAACTTGATACTTTTTTTGATTATGTTCCCGATAATGCAAATTTTGTCTTGGTAGAGCCCAAACTTCTTGAAAATATTGCTATAGAATCACAAGAGCAGGCAAGAATAAACTACCAAAATGCCTGCATGGAAAGAAGGCTGTGTGTCGAGCCCGATTCTCTTTACCTGAGATGGTTAGAGGTTAAAGAGAAGCTTTTACATAGTAAGCCGTTAGCGGTAAAGATGCTTTCTGTATTAAACGAGAGCTGTGACAAGGGAATGACTTTCCAGCAGTATAATTTTTCAGTGATAAACAACACCTTTATCAGCGAGCAGCTCAAGCGCCATCGTGGAGATGAAAGACATTATTTGCCCATAGTTGACTGGATTAATGATAAGAAGCGTTTCGGCAATACCACAGTTATTGTTTGCAGCAACAGGGCACGTGCCGGCAAACTGGAATCCATTCTTTTGCCGTATGGTATTCAAGCTAAGTTCGTTGATAGTTTCCACCATGTTAAACTTAACACGAATTGTGTTTATATATGTTATGGCGTTCTTTCATCCGGCTTTGTCTTGCCTGACTTGTCTCTGGCCATTATCACGGAAGATGAAATATTTGGAAAACAGCATAGAAAAGTAAAGCCAAGACAGCTGATACAAACCGAACAGCTTTTATTCGAAGATCTGAAAAAAGGAGACCTTGTTGTTCATACAGAACACGGCATAGGTAGATACGACGATTTGGTTAAATTAAAAATAGACGGAGCAATAAATGATTTTCTTTTAATATATTATAAAGATAGCGATAAGCTCTATCTGCCCGTGGAACGTATGAACATGGTTCAGAAATACCTTGGGGTTGATGGAATACAGCCTGATCTTGACAAAATGGGCGGTAAATCATGGGATCGAATTAAAAAGAGGGTTAAGAAATCGGTAGAGAAAATTGCAGGGGAGCTTCTCAAACTCTATGCAGCGCGTAAATTTAATAAAGGTTATGCCTATAAAGATATAGACAGCTATTCCAAGGATTTTGAGTCGGGTTTTTCATATGAGGAGACAGTTGACCAGCTTAGAGCAATAGAGGATGTGCTGCATGATATGAAGCTGCCAATCCCGATGGACAGACTGGTGTGCGGTGATGTGGGTTACGGTAAGACGGAGGTTGCACTTCGTGCATCGTCCATAGCTGTAAATAACGGGAAACAGGTTGCCATGCTGGTTCCAACTACAGTTCTTGCGGAGCAACATTTTGTGACCTTTTCCGAACGGTTTAAGAATTATCCCTTTAATGTGGCATGTTTAAGCAGATTTAGATCTATAAAGGAACGGCGTACCATTATCAATGATCTCAAGACAGGTAAAATAGATATTGTTATCGGAACTCACAGTCTTTTGCAGAGAGACGTAGATTTTAAAGATCTGGGTCTTTTGATGATTGATGAAGAACAGCGCTTTGGTGTTAAGCAAAAAGAAAAGTTGAAAAAAATAAGGACAACGGTTGATGTTTTAGCATTAACAGCAACCCCCATACCCAGGACTCTTCAAATGTCCCTGTTTGGGATACGTGACATAAGTATTATTTCAACCCCGCCCGAACATCGCCATTCCATTATAACCTATATTTCGGAGTTTGATGATGTGATTATTGCGGAAGCTATAAGAAAGGAGTTAAAAAGGGGAGGTCAGATATTCTTTGTTCATAATGATATTCATAATATATGGTTAATTGCAGAGCATTTAAAAAAGCTGGTACCTGAGGTCAGGCTGGGTGTTGCACATGGCCGTTTAAGCGAAGATGAGTTGGAAAGAGAAATGTTTAAGTTTATGAAGAAAGAAATAGATATGTTGGTGTGTACAACTATAATTGAGTCGGGCATTGACATTCCTTCTGCCAACTCCATACTTATCAACAGGGCTGACAGATTTGGATTGGCCCAGATCTACCAGCTTCGCGGCCGTGTCGGAAGAGCTGATGAGCAGGCATATGCATATCTGTTTATTCCCGAAGAAAGTGTATTAACTAAGGATGCCAGGAAACGACTTAAAGTGTTGATGGAACATAGTGATCTTGGAGCAGGCTTTCAAATAGCCATGAGTGATTTAAAAATCAGGGGAGGGGGCACAATACTTGGTGCTTCACAGACAGGCCATATCGCCGCAGTCGGATATGACATGTTTCTTAAGCTGATGGAAACCTCAATGTCTGAGCTGAAAGGAGAGACGGTTGTAGAAAGCCTGGAGCCGGAGATTAACATGACTCTCTCTGCTTTTATCCCTGAAAATTTTATCCCTGATATTGATCAGAGACTTTCGGTTTATAGAAGGCTGGCAAAACTAACGGATTTAAAAGAACTATCAGATTTTAAGGCAGAATTGATCGATCGATTTGGGACCTTGCCAACTGAGACCATCAATCTTCTTTTAAAGATTATGCTTAAAGTTTTATCCATAAAAGCTGGAGTAAAAAGGCTTGACCTGACAGAGCAGCATCTTTTACTTTATTTTTCAACAGCTCACCAAAAAAATCCTTTTGGAATAGTTGACATGATAGTTTCAAAGCAAGATCGTTTTAAGTTTACACCAGACCATGTTCTTAAAGCCAAACTTTCAAAAGGCGGCATGGAAAGCCTTTTAGTTCAGGTCAAAAACATCTTGAAAGAAATAGCTCAACATGTTAACGGCTGAACACCTTAACCCGTGATTTAACTTTATCTTACCGATTGTTTTTAATGAAAATATTTTATAAGCTATTTTTGGTGTTAACAGCCTTATTGCTTCTATATGCATTATCAGGTTGCGCTGATCCTGAAGCTAAACACGGGGATGAATATCTGATTCGGGTTGGCGAAAGAATTACGACTATAGATGATTTTAAAAGGACCTTCGAGATAGTAAAGGCAGCTTATCCTCATAATGTATTGAAGGGCTCAGCGTGTTTAAGAGAAGCCCGGTTAAGCCTCTTGAATCAGTTGGTTGAGCAGATGATTATTCTGGAGAGAGCCGCAGAGCAAAATATCGGCATTTCTGATTCAGAGGTTGAAGAGGTTATAGCAGGGATAAGAAAAGATTATCCTGAGGGGGAATTTGACAAGACGTTACTTGAGTATGCTATATCATACCAATCTTGGAAAAGGGCATTAAAGAAACGCTTGATTATAGAAAAAGTTATTGCAGAGGAGCTGGAGGAAAAAGTTATAATAACTCCAGATAATATATCCGAATATTATGAAAGGAATTACGAAAGATTTTTTTTAAATTCCGGTCCAAAAGAGGATCCCGCAAATATTAATGAAGTTATAGTAAAGCAGTTACGCATGGAAAAGGTTGAAGAAGCTTATAAAGTTTGGATTAAAAAACTCAAGGAAAATTATAAGGTTGAGATAAACAGAGCACGATGGGAAGAGGTTGCTTCGTGATAAATAAAAATTTTATACAAATATTTTGTAAAGTTGCTTATTATATGCAGCTCTTTTTTGTTTCTTGTACCCCTGGTTTCCTCATGGCCGCTGATGTACAGAGCGGAGAAATTATTGATCGAATCGTTGCTGTTGTTAACGATGATATAATTTTACTTTCCGAACTTGACGAGTCATTTAAGCCATATGCTGACAGAATAGCGGCACTTGGTTATTCGGTTGACGAGGAGCGACAGACGCTATTCAACGTTCGGGAGGAAATTCTCAATCAGTTGATCGATCAAAAACTTACTGATCAGCAGATAAAGCAATCTAAAATCACGGTCAGTGATGATGAGATAGATAATGCAATAGAGCGTCTAAAAGAAGCAAATTTTTTTACTGATAAAGAGCTCAGGGAGATGCTGGGAGCGGACGGTTTAACCATGGAGGAGTATCGGAAGCGTATAAAGGATCAGATACTCAGGGCTAAACTGGTTAACTTTGAGATAAAATCCAAAATCGTAATTACAAAAGAGGATATAGACACTTACCACAAAAGTCATAGCGACAAGTATAGTGGAAGAAAAAAATATCGCCTCAGTAACATACTTATGGAAGTGCCTTCTTTCGCTTCTGAAGAAGAGAAGCTTGGGGTATCAGAAAAAATGGAGATGGTTTTGGCAAAGTTAAAATCTGGAGAACCTTTTGATAAAATAGCTAATATTTACTCTGAATCAAGATTCTTTAGTGATGAAGGCGGATTAGGTTTATTTGAACTTAAAGAACTTTCTCCCAAGATACAAGAAGCAATAAAAGATATGAAGGCAGGTGAGTTTACGCCGGTGCTTGATACTGGTCAGGGGTATCAGATATTTTATATCCAGGAGATTGTTAATGTTCCCGGGAAGTCACTTGAAGAGGCATCCCCTGAGATTGAAGATATGCTTTATAAAGATATAGTTGATAAAAAGTTCCGTTCATGGCTTGATGAACTTCGGAAAATGTCTCATATAAAAACTATAAAATAGGGTTCAAGGTTCAGGGCTATAATATATGGTTGAAGACAAAGACTCTCTTTCGTTCGGTCATTATCTTAAGTCGATAAGGCTTGAGAAAGGGATCAGCCTTGAAGAAATTTCAAATAAAACAAAGATCAGGGTGGATAATCTCCTTATTATTGAGAAGGAAGATTTTGACAGACTACCTGCTGAAGTTTATGTAAAAGGTTTTTTGCGAGCTTACGCAAAGACCGTTGGTGCTGATGAAGAGGAGGCAGTTCGTCGTTATGAGTCAAGCGGCTTTGCTTTAAGGAAAACCGACGAATATGACGCCGAGCCGGAAAATTTTAGCAGTAAATTTTGGAACCCTATTGTTTTGTCTGTTGGAACATTAGGTATTATTGCTTTGGCTGTTTTAATAGTTTCAATTTTTCTAGAACAAACATTATTTAATGGCCAAGTTAACCAACAGATAGCCGGCAAAAATATACAGGGGGATTCTATTAAATTTCCTAAAGATAATGCTTCAATAGAGCGCGTTGAGAATAAAGCTCCTGCGAATATTACGCAAAAATTATTGCTGAGTATAATTACTGTCGAGGAAACATGGATCAAAGTAGCTGTTGATGACCTGAGCGTGAAGGAATATAGTTTGCATGCAGGAGACAGGCTTGAACTTGAAGCAGCTTCCGGTTTTAATCTTATTATTGGTAATGCAACTGGAGTTAACTTGGCTCTTAATGGCAAGCCGGTAAAAGTTGAAGGGAAAAGCGGACAGATAGTGGATATCCAGATCCCGTAATTGAACGTCTCGGGATTTTTACAACCTGTTGACATTAAAATTTATTTAGCGGTATCTTATTAGTACCACATACATGGAATGTTGGAATAATGGAATAGTGAGTAGAAAGAAAAAAGCAATTTCTTATTCCTCTAAACCCATCATTCCAGTTTTCCATTCTTCCAACATTCAAATCGGGGCGAAGCCCCTAAGTTCTTCAAATGGCTGGAATATATTTATTAGATCCAAAGTTCGGTTAGAAAATTATGCAAAGTGAACGCAACAAAATACTTGTTGAAAGTATCAAAAGATTATTGAGAAGAGACGCTACGAGTCATCTCCGCAAGATTGTGAATAAGACACATGCAGCTGACCTGTCTGTTGTGTTCCGTTCTTTATCGCTTTCCAACCAGCGGAAGCTCTTTGCTATGATAAAGAACACACAGCAAAAGGGTGTCCTTTTCAGCGAGCTCGATGAAGATATCCTCTCCAATCTAATTGAAGGCATGGAAATAGACGAACTTGTTGAGATCATGGAACGCATGCCTGCAGATGATGTTGCTGACATAATAGGACAACTACCAAAAGAAAAGTCTGATACCATCCTCGAGAAGATGAAAAAAGAGGGATCCGAAGAGGTTGAAGGCTTGCTGCGATATGATGATGATAGTGCCGGCGGTATCATGCTTCCGGATTTTATTGCCTTGAAGGAGGATACAACCGCAAAAGAGGCAATCGAGTCGTTGCAGAAAGAGCATCTGGATGTTGAAATGCCTTTTTATCTTTATGTTGTGGATGATCATGGCAGACTTGTAGGCGTAAGTTCATTAAGGCAGTTAGTCGTAGTCCATCCTGAAACTCCCCTCAAACAATTTATGACGACTGATGTTTTTTCTGTTCAGACAGGAATGGAACAGGAGGAGGTGGCTAAGATAGTTGCCCGTTATGATATCCTGGCTGTTCCTGTTGTAGATAGTACAAACAAGCTGGTTGGTATAGTTACCGTCGATGATATTATTGATATTATCAGAGAGGAAGCCACAAAGGATATATTGAAAATGGCTGGGGCGGGTGAGGAATTTATCGAGACCCAGTCTGTTTTGAAAAGCACGCGGAGTCGTTTGCCCTGGTTATTTGCAAGCTGTGTCGGCGGTATAATTGCTTTTTTAATTATTGGTCGATTTGAAGGCAGTTTAAGCAAGCTTGCTTATCTTGCGGCCTTTATACCGGTAATCATGAATATGGGTGGAAATATCGGCACCCAGTCTTCCTCTATTGTTGTACGTGGTCTTGCAACAGGGCAGCTCAATGTAAGAGATATCTGGTCTGTTGTTTTTAAAGAACTGGCTGTCGGTTTTATCCTGGGCTTAGTATATGGTTTTATTATTGGTGTGGTGGCTCAATTTCGTTATGATACCTGGGCACTTGCGCTGTCTGTTGGGCTTTCCGTCATCTGTTCCATGTCTGTTGCTGCCTTGCTAGGCTCTATGGTACCAATGGCTTTTGCAAGGATAAATATAGATCCTGCCGTAGCTTCAAGTCCTTTTGTAACAACATCTGTCGACATTATCAGCGTATTTTTCTATTTTGAGATAGCCACAACCCTGCTTGGTATTTAATAAATGTCAAGTTTTTCTACGCCTGCCATTGTCCTCCGTCGTATTGATTTTGGTGACTATGATTTAATAATCAATTTTTTTACGTTAAATAAAGGAAAAATTTCAGTAATTGCAAAGTCGGCAAAAAAGAGTGTTAAAAGATTTTCAGGAGTCCTTGAACCATTTTCCGTTTTGGAAGTAGTTTGCAGTTCCGGTCGTGGCAAAGGGTTGCCTGTTCTACAGGAAGCGACATTAAAACAACCGTTTTCAAAAAGCAGATCAGATATAGTTAAAATCGCATATGCCAGCTACTGGGCTGAATTGATTAATTCGTGGATGGAAGATGGGAAAAAACAGGTTCAAATATATGAACTTTTTCAGCACGTTCTTGGAGAATTAGATCTTGATTTTACACCCATGGAGGCGCTGAGCATAATTTTTCAGATCAGATTTATTAAAATATCTGGTTTTTGTCCGGATTTGACCCGATGCGGCAACTGCCGAATTGAAATGGAAGAGCTCAAGAAAGAAAAGATTGCCTTTGATGTTGTTAAAGGATGTCTTATATGTGGTAGTTGTTCTTCTGCCAAGTCAGGTAAAATATATCTTTCTAAGGGAACGATAAAACAGTTACTATGGGTCGAAAGCGGCGATTTAAAAAAGGCTGGAAGGATTCGATTTACCTCTGAAGCTTTAAATGAGGGATTGAAATTTTTAGAAGTATTTGTTCCTTATCATCTGGGGATGGAGCCACGGAGCTTGAAATTCCTGAGACAGATAAGAAGCAAGAGGCTCAGTTGTTAGAACTTAAGTTTATATTTCATATGAGGTTAAGGTGTTTTGAACTGTGAACCGTGAACCGCAAACAGTTACTTATTATGTATAATGATCTGAGAAATATTCTTGAATCAGAGCATATTGAGGCATCTGCGCCATGCAGGATTGACATGGGAGGGACCCTGGACATAAGCACTTTTCATTATCCTCTCAGACATTTTTCTCCCTGCACATTTAACATAGCCTTGGACTTAAGGACGAGAGTTTGTCTTTCAGCGTATAATAAAGGTATGGTAAAGGTATCTTCGAAAGGCTTTCAAAGTGTCGAATATCCTCTATCTGCAGTTCCTTTTGATCATCCTCTCGGGCTTATGTTTGCAATTGCAGTATATTTCGGGGCTGAAGGCGTCCATATCCAGATTGAATCTTTGTCACCACCCAGAAGCGCCCTTGGCGGATCTTCTTCAGCGGCAGTCGCTCTTATTGCCGCGTTTTCAAAGCTTTTTGAAAAAATTGGTACAGGCAAGATTTTGTCGAGGAAAGATACAGCCATGCTTGCATATGCTATTGAGGGAAGTGTCGCGGGCGTGCCTTGCGGTCTTCAGGATCAACTGGCTGCCGCTTATGGAGGAGTTAACACATGGTATTGGTTCGACGGAATTAAAGGATCTTGTTTTAAAAAGAAAGCTGTTTATCAGAAAAAATTTTTTAAAAATTTTGAGAAGCATCTTTTGTTAGCTTATTGCGGAGTCCCGCACGTGTCAAAGGATATTAACGGCAAGTGGGTAAAGCAGTTTGTTTCAGGAAGACACCGGGAGATTTGGGCCGAGATAATTGCTTATACACACAGATTTGTTGATGCTTTAACTAAGCGCGACTTTAAATATGCGGCTGAATCAATGAACGGAGAAATGGCTTTAAGGAGAAAGATGACACCTGAAGTTCTTGATTCGATAGGTGAAAAACTCGCAGATTCTGCAATTAGGAATAATTGTGGTGCAAGATTTACGGGTGCTGGAGGAGGCGGCTGCATATGGGCAATCGGTGAGAACGAAGATATTGCAAAATTAAAGAGAGAGTGGGAATCTATTCTTTCAGAAAGAAAAGAAGCTCGTATGCTTGATGTAAATATAGATTCGAAAGGTTTTCTTATTCAATGAATTTTCAGGAAGTTATACTATCGTTACAGAAATTCTGGGCACGTAAAGGATGTGTGCTGGTTCAGCCATATGATCTGGAAGTTGGTGCCGGAACATTTCATCCAATGACTCTATTAAAGGTGCTTGGCCCTGAACCTTGGAATGCAGCTTATGTCCAGCCTTCAAGGCGTCCAACAGATGGCCGTTATGGTGAGAATCCAAACAGGCTGCAACATTACTATCAGTTTCAGGTAATACTCAAACCTTCTCCTGTGGATGTTCAAAAGCAGTACTTGCAGAGCCTGAAGGCGCTTGGAATAGAAAGCCTTGAGCATGATATCAGATTCGTTGAGGATGACTGGGAGTCACCCACACTAGGCGCCTCTGGCCTTGGATGGGAAGTCTGGCTGGATGGTATGGAAATTACCCAGTTTACATATTTTCAGATGGCAGGCAGTATAGAACTTCATCCTGTATCGGTAGAAATTACTTATGGTCTTGAACGCATATCCATGTACTTGCAGGGTATGGATAATGTTTATGATTTGCAATGGAATAAAAATATTACTTATGGCGATGTACATCACCGGCAGGAGGTTGAGCAGTCAACATATAATTTTGAGTTGGCGGATGTTGATATGTTGCTTGATCTTTTCAATAAATACGAGGCTGAAGGTAATCGTATTATTAAGGAAAAACTCGTTATTCCTGCCTACGAATACTGCTTGAAATGTTCTCATACGTTTAACCTCCTTGATGCCCGTGGAGCAATAAGCGTTACAGAGAGGACTGGTTATATTGCACGTATTAGAAACCTTGCGAGAGCTTGTGCAGAAGAATATCTGAAACAAAGAGAAGACATGGGGTTCCCTAATCTTAAATTGTAAGACCTTTGAAAATTGACAAACTTGTAAAAAGTCAAAAAACGTATTTTTTTGTCATTCCGGCGAAGGCCGGAATCCAGTATTTTCAGATAGTTGCAACTTCTATGGACTCCGGTTTTCACCGGAGTGCCGATTTTTTACGAAGCCATCAAAATTGAACATTTTTCAAAGGTCCCCAAAATAGAGGCATATATGAACAGTTTATTACTTGAAATAGGTACAGAAGAAATTCCTGCAGGTTATATAGAGCCTGCCCTGAAAGCATTTTCAAGGATGATTTTACAGAAACTGGATAATGAACGTATTGAACATGGGAACGCTAATACTTTTGGAACCCCCAGAAGACTTGTTCTTGAAGTAAAAAATGTTTCAGACAGACAAAAGCCCCTTTCTTCTGAGATTACAGGCCCTCCCGCAAGTGTAGGATTTGATGAAAAGGGCAAACCCACCATAGCGGCAGAAAAGTTTGCTGAGAAAGCAGGTGTTTTTGTTAAAGATTTAAAAATCAAAAGGACGAAGAAGGGTGATTATTTGTGTGCGAAAAAGGTAGAGAGCGGGTTTAAAACAGGCCTTCTTCTAAAAAGCATACTCCCTGATGTTATTAAAGCTATGCCTTTTCCGAAGACTATGAGATGGGCAGATCAGTCTGTTGAATTCGCAAGACCAATTCACACCATACTTGCTCTTTTGGGGGATAAAATAATTCCCTTTATGGTGGGAAATATTAAAAGCAGCAGATACACACTAGGTCACAGTTTTATGCGGCCTGGCAGGATAAAGATTTCTGATCCAGATGAATACATAAAAACACTCCATTCAGCTTATGTTATGGTAGATCCAAAAAAACGAAGGGGAATTATTGAACGCGAGACAGCAAAAGTTGCAGAGAGCCTGAATGGCAGGGTACTGCAGGATGATGAACTTGTAGATATTGTGACCAACCTTGTTGAGTACCCGGCAGTTGTTGCAGGAAAGTTCGATACAAAGTTTCTTGAGCTTCCTGATGAAGTATTGATTACTGCAATGCGTGAACATCAGAAATATTTTAGCGTGGTTGATGATAAGGGCAAGCTTATGTCCTGTTTTATTAGCGTTAATAATACGCGCGCAAAGGACATGTCGCTTGTTGCAAAAGGGCATGAAAGAGTGCTGAGAGCACGCCTGGAAGATGCCAGATTTTTTTATAATAGTGATTCAAATTCCTCTTTTGAGGACCGGATAGAAAAACTAAAGGGAGTTCTTTTTCAGGCCAGCCTGGGGTCAATGTATGAAAAGGCAATACGTGTCAAAACCATTACAGAATATCTGGCAGATAACATTTTCCATGATTCTGATTTAAATCAAGACGTGCCTGGCCTTAAAAAGAATTTGGCAAAAGCTGCGTTGATGTGCAAGGCTGATCTTGTGAGCCAGGTAGTAGTTGAATTCCCTAAATTACAGGGGGTTATGGGAAGAATTTATGCTTTAAATTCCGGAGAACCGGATGATGTGGCATATGCGATTGAGGAGCACTACCGGCCCACCTGTTCCGGTGGACCGCTTCCGGAAACGCTAACAGGTTCTATCCTCAGTATAGCAGACAAGATTGATTCAATATGCGGATGTTTTGTTGCCGGACTTATTCCGACTGGAGCTTCTGATCCTTATGCGCTTCGGAGGCAGGGCATAGGCATAGTTCAGATCATGCTCAGCAAAAATTTCTCTTTATCTCTAATTGAGATGATAGAAAAGAGTATGAAACTTTTTTCTCAAAAAACTGATCAGGAGTTTAAGAAAAAGGTTGATGATGCATACTCTTTTCTTAAAAGTCGGATCGCTTACCTTCTTGCTGAAGAAGGGTTCTCAAAAGATATTATATCAGCAGTGATAAGTGTTTCAGCAGATCACATCCCAAATATATGGAACAGAACCAGAGCGTTAGAAAATCTTAAGACAAAGCCTGACTTTGAACCTTTATCTATCGCTTTCAAACGGGTGGTTAATATAATAAAAAAAGCTGAAATCCCCAAAAGCAAAGACGTTGATGAAAATCTGTTTCAGGATAAATGCGAGACAGCTCTTTATGAATCCTATAAAAAGGTTAATAAAAAGGTGTTAGATGATCTTGATAAAGGACTTTTTGATCAGGCCCTTTATGATATAGCTTCTTTGCGCAACGTCGTGGATGATTTTTTTGACGGAGTTATGGTTATGGCAGATGATAAGCCCCTTCGCGAAAACAGACTCGCCCTGCTTATCAATATAGCGGACATGTTCGGCATGTTTGCTGATTTTTCAAAAATTTCAACGCCGACGCATTTGTAAAAACGTAAAATCGGGTCTGATATTGAACGACGAATTATTCATATTCAGAACGCTGATATTATACATTAGATAAAAATGGAAATAGGTGTAAGGCTTGGTTGACAGAGAAGCTGTCTACCATTTAATTTGGTGTTGGAATATCTTCGCCACTTCCGGCATATCCTTCCAGTTTTTCATAAATCGCCTGCAATCACGTTTTAGTGATCTTTTTAAACTCCACCTGCAATTATGTTCACGCATGCCTTCTATGTCGATAATATACAGCTTTTCGCCGGCTACTATAAAGTTTGTAGCTTTAAAATCACCATGACTCATGTTTGCGTCCGCGAGCAATTTAAGCATTGCTCCGAACTTTATACTCAGGGCTTCTATGTTAATTTCTTTTGATCTATCAGAAGTAATCAGGCGGTATAGATCTGTTCCATCAATATATTCTGATATGTAATATGAAGTTGACCGAAAAGGTCCCCACCTTTTTTCAAGAAATGCTATTGGTTTTGGAGTTGGAATCCCCAGAAGCTCCAGCCTGTGAGCATTGAGCCATGAAGACCATGCACGGGTATTACGAGGACATCTCTTTAAGGCATGTCCGAAACTTTTAATATTGTATCTTTTAATTACCAGAAGCTTGCCGTTTACTTCAGCCAGAGCAACTGTTGCGCTGTTTCCGTCCTTAAGCAATCTGCTTGAACCAATTGCAGAGTCGGGATCTGAAAGTAAGCTTTTCATTTCTCCGTAATAAGAGTTGCGGTCACAGACCATATGGCTGCTCCATGATTTATGGCACACAAAAGAAGTGCATTCGCGGAAAATTTTGTGCAGATATTTTTTACTTCTGTTTTTTCTTTGCAATTTTACTTCTTTTAATAACTGGTTAAACAGACTGCTATCTGAAGGCCATGATCTTTTTGCTGTGTATGCCTGAAAAACAGCAGAGAACAAATGGTCGAAGTTTGGATTGAGCTGAGCCATGAATAACGCTACATTATTCAGGCTCATTGCTTTTGGCAGGGGTGTTCCTGCTTGGCCTGTATCAACTGTATCGCCGTCAATTGTATAAATATCATTGTTGGAGATAAGAAAATTCCCTAAATGAAGATCTTTCTGTTTGAGGCCGGTCTCATGCTGTTCAGCTATTACAACTGCTATGCGTTTAAGTAATGCACTGCGCTTTTCATCAGTTTCAGCCATATCAAAAACTTCGCTGGGATTAAGGGCAGGTATAATTCTTTGAAAGACCAGAACTGGGGTGTCATCTTGCTGTAGATCGCCATGAAGCAAAAGAGCCGGCGTTTTTATTCCGGCATTTTTTAAGGCATTTATTCCCTTTATTTCACGCTCGCAGTGTCGCTTGGCGCTTCCGGAGCTTAAAAATATTTTTACAGCAACCTGTTTTTTATTCCATTTGCCAGCACACACTATCCGCTTTCCAGGAATTATGCGCATTATTTTATTGCAAACCAGTTCAGCAGAAGAACCATCTGATTTCAGAAGAAGCCTTAGGGGAACTTCTAAATTTCTTCCAGAGTTGCGAAGATGTTGGCTGTCAGCAGTTGATTGCATCATTAATAATCAAGAGAATCATCCATAAGTATCTGCTCGGCATTTAAACCCTTTAGAGCTTTATTGATGCGTTTAAGACCTTTTCTGATAGTGTTTTTCCTGGCACCTAATTCCGGATGAAGCACCATAGTGGCGTGATTTAGATGGATGACATATTTACTGAGGAATGCCGATTCAAGGAAAACCATTTTATAGCCATTATTTTCCAGCTTTTTATGCATTATTTTGCCTGCGGTTTCCTTGCCATCAGAAAACGAGAGATTGTTTTTTCTTATTAAGTCCATCCGGTAAAGGGCCAAATGGCTTCGCAGGTATAAGTAGTTTTCCCCTTTTCCTTCCAAAGCATGATCTGTTTTGCCGATCAGTCGATAGTAAAAGCTTTCCCACTGGTATTCAACAGCCTTGGCAAGTCTTTTAATAAAAGGCTTATTTTCAAGTTTCCATGAGCCGACTCCTGCAATATCCGTTTTTTTTTCTATCTCTGCCATTAAGATATCAAGCCATTTTGCGTGTTTAACAAAGGTATCTGTGTGCATGGAAAGCACGTAAGGTGTGGTTACCTGCTCCAGCGCAAGGTCTAGAGCTCTTGCGTGAGATAAAGACGGCGTGTCATCCCGCTGTTTTTTCCTTTCAATAAGCGTTATGTATTTAAGACTTTTCAGATATTCCAGAGAGTTGTCCTGAGAGTCATTATCAATTACGATTATGCGTATCTTTTCTGGATCAGTGTACTTTCGCAGAAGGCGGAGGCATAGCTTGGTTACTTTAAGGGTTTTGTAGTTCGGTATTAGGGCTGTTACTATTGGATTAGGCATGTTGACATCTATATAAATCAGAAAAAGGGATGAAGTATCAGTTTTTTACGGAATTTGGCCCCTCATTGCTTTTATCTTTTATGAACTCGAAAACAGCAATTATGTCTCCTTCTTTATTCGCAAATATTTTGCCGGGTTTGAGTTTTAGAGAAGATAATGTGTTTTTTATTTTTTCATAATGCTTTTGTTTTGTATTTAAAGCAACAAAATCATCAGATGACCACCCAGGTATTATGAGGTTATCAGCGACATCCCATTCCATAAATTTTTTCCCAGAGTAATAGGAAAGCCGAAAATTATTTGTATAGAGTTTTGACTGCTGCGGTATATTTTGCTTAAGCCACTTACCGGCAATAGTGATATATGCCTTTGATTGATTGGGAGGTATAAAGGCATAGATAAACATGATTAAGAAAGCAAGTGATAGTATGGGGAATACAAAATTATTTTTAAAAACTGTTTTTTTATTCAGCCATTTCTGCATAATATGATGCAGGCTAAATGGAGTCCAGAGCAGCAAGAGCAGGCTTGCAGGCATTAAAAAGCGGTATGATATAAGAAATTGTTGTCCCAGGAATAAAGCCGGTATAACTAGATTCAATATCGAAAAATATATTATTACTTTTTTTATGCCTTTTTCCGAGGGCATAAGTCTTTTGCAAAAAGCATGGCCAAAAAGCAATGTGTGTACCGGCCAGAGAGTCGCTACTAATTTGTATAGATATAGCCCTGTCAGCCCGGATATGACCATGGTTAAACCCCAGTCCCTTGAATAGTCGTTAAGAACACTTTGGCTGATAATTGCTGCTTTTTCATTGATATTTGTACTTAACAGCATCAGGCCATTTTGCAGTTGACTCAAGTGTCTAAACTCCCCAAGCTGGGCGATTGTTCGATTCGGCATGTTAAGCCACCATGTAATTATTATGGATATAGCAATGATATTGAGACTATATGCTTTAAGAGTATTTCCTAATTTATTCCAGGGCGTTGTTCCCGATCGAAATAGAAGAACCAGAGGCCCAAAACAGCATATCACCAAGCCTTCAGGCCTAAACAATATTGCAATGCTTATGAATATTCCCCAGCCTAATGCATATTTCCATTTTAAGTATTTATAAAATCGAACAAAATGTAATAGAGCTAACAAAGAGAACGCCCAGTAACCAAACCCACGAACAATATAGTGCTGATAGTGATGTAACTGCGGATGGCTAAGAATAATAAGTGCGCCTAGAAATTGCACGAAACGTGAACCGCCTAATTCCTCGATAAGAGCGATGAAGCTGGTTACAATTATAACAAGAAGTACTGCATTCAATACATAGGTTGAGTTCTCTAAAGATAAATGGGCTATTTGGGACAGCCATGCGATAAATATTGAATAAAACGGCCAGTTAAAATGTTTCATCGCTTCTTGCCACCCACTGTCTATAAAAGCCTCAGCGGTTTTCAAATATAGAATTCCGTCATTATTTATAGGATTCTGGGTATTAACAGCGATGAACAGAGTTATCAGGCTTAATATCGCCGCAATCGGCCGGATATAATTAAACTGTTCAATTATGTAAATACAGCGTCTTATGTGCTCTTTCATTTTTTATCTTCTCAAAGTTGATGGCTTCGTAAAAATTTCCCATCTTATCCTTATCGCTTTTTTGGACCGCGAGCTCTTCTTTTTTCTCTTTGATGCTGGCGTCTGGCCAGATCTTCGGGATAAAGATCCGGATAGTACCTTTTCCATCGTTTGTGAAACCATAACCATTGCTCCGGGTAAAGTCTTATTATTTTTTCAACAGAGTTCGTCATAATCTGGGTATTTGTCTGCAAGTCAGCACGAACATCATCGGTTTTATGTAATTTTAGTGGAGGTTCCACAACAACTGTCAGGTTTGCGTCAGGTTCTCTTATACAGTAGATCGGCAGGACCGGGCAATTATATCTTGCGGCCAGTAAAGAGGCTGCGTATGTGGCATTGGTCTTGCGGCCGAAAAAAGTAACATCAACTCCTTCCCTATGAGAAGTCCCCTGGTCGATCAGCAGCCCTATCATTTCGCCTTTGCGTAAGGTCCGAACTAATTTGGACATAGCTCCTCTTTTGCTGATAATTGTATTCCCCGTACTTGTTCTGAGCTTATTAATTATCCGTTCAATAAAAACAGGTTGTTTTTGTGCTACTATTACCTGTGACTTTTGCAAATAACTTGACAAAAAAAGATGACACATTTCCCAGTTACCTATATGGGCAGAGATCATAATAACACCTTTAGGGCTTTTTGTCGTGTTTAACAGATTCTCTTTTCCTCTTATTCTAACTTTTTGCAGAATATCTTTTTTTGAAAAACAAGTCATTTGACAGATTTCAAAAACTGTAATTCCCACACTTTGAAAAGTTTTTACAGAAAGCTTTTTTATCTTATCCAATGGCCACTCAGGATGGGTAAATTTTAAATTGCGCTTTACAATACGCCTGTGGCGCGCATCAAGCAGGTATGCAAGACCTCCGAATATATTACCAACTTTGACAATATACTTCTTGGGAATACTTGCGATGAATTTTTTTATTGAGCTTGAAAGACCTTTTGGCTGTATCTGTATATTATTTTTTCCAGACATATATTTCAACAAAAGATGACCGTTTATTATATAAATTCTGCAAGTATCGAGCTTGCCGCATCCATAACCTGTTCCACGCTTATCTGCTTCATACAGTCAATTGTATTGCACTGTCGCTTAAAGCAGGGACTGCATTCCAGCCCTGATCTCAGAATTTTATGTTCTGATCCAAAAGGTCCGGTTCTCCATGGAGCTGTCGGCCCGAAAAGAGCGGCAACAGGTGTTCCAACTGCTGCGGCCATATGCATTGGACCGGTATCGGTCGATATAAGCAGTTTTGTTTTTTTATAAAGTGCTGCAAGAGTCTTCAGCGTTGTTTCACCTGCAAGATTTACCGCTTTTTTACTCATAAAAGACATTATATCTTTGATTGTGCTTCTATCTGATTGACTTCCGGTAAAAATTACGCTCGCATTGTGTTTTTCAATCAACTTGTCGGCAAGCAAAGCGAACTTCCGATTATCCCATAGCTTTGTTTCCCATTTTGCAACAGGGTTTATAGCGACAAGTAATTTTGACCCTTTAATTCCGCGGCGTTCCAAAATAGAATCTAAAAATCTGCGGGTGTGATCGGAAACAGGAATTTTGTATTCAATCTCTTTTGACTTGATTCCCAGGGCATTAATAAGTATCATGCTCCTTAAAAGAGCGTGGTTATCCATATTGACAGGGGGAATACGCTCGTTTAAGAAAATATAGCTATGTTCCATGTGCTCCATGCCTTTATCAAATCCTATTTTTCGCTTTCCTCTAGCTAATGCTATAAAAATACCACTTTTCAGCAATCCTTGAAAATCAATTATTAAATCGTATTCTGTGTCTCTCAGCTTTTTTATAAATTGATACGCTTCTTTAATATTCTTCAGGCAGGATGGCCCGAGAATACCTTTTATCCATCGCTTTCTTTTTGAAATAATAACGCGATTCAGAGCTTCGTGTCCTACAACCAGGCTGGAAGCAGCTTCTTCAACCAGCCATGTTATATGTGCATCAGCATAGTGTTTTCTGATTGCATTAAGCGAGGGCAGGGTATGTATAACATCTCCAATAGCGCTCAATTTAACAATAAGTATTTTCATCTTAATTTTTTGACTTGTAACACTTTAGCTTTTTGAGAAATTTCAGTTTTCCATTAAAAGTTTTACGGCAGCGTCATATACCATTTCAACG
>VMSQ01000024.1 GCA_013792055.1 Desulfobacteraceae bacterium | reverse complement strand
GGAGGACACAGAGACCACAAAGAAATAGAAGGATAAAAAACAAAATATTTACAACTACAGATAGTTTTTTGCATAATACTATAAAATGGATAGAAGACTTTTTATAAAGCTTTTAAGTCAAAGCGCCTTGGTTTCATATGGCTTATTAGCTTGTCCATATCTTGGATGGGCTAAGAGCGCTTTTGATTATGCGCTGGAAGGACAGGAACTGATTCAGCAGAAAAATTTTGCTGAAGCAATCAAGGCGTTAAAAGAATCCACAAGAATAGATCCAAACAGCGACTGGTCATATGGCCTTCTTGGACGAGCACATCTTGGTCTCGGGCAAAAGGCTGAAGCCGTTGCTGCCTTCAGGGAGGCTGTTCGCCTGAATCCCCTTGATACTTATTCCCGCATGATGATTGAAATCGTAACGCAAAAGCCTTTACCAAAACTGGAAAAAAAGAAAAAACCTGTTTCGCCTCTTGAACAAGAGGCTTACAGTGAAGAAGCATTGATGAAAAGCGAACTTAAAGCCGAGGAGGGCCTTGAATATCAAGTAAAGCGTGTTGTCATAGATGCAGGGCACGGTGGATTTGATTCAGGAGCTGTCGGCAAAAGCGGCCTTAAAGAAAAAGATGTAACATTGGATCTATCTTTAAAACTTCACGAAAAACTCAAGGCAGATGGAAAAGTCAAATCTTTTCTGACAAGGACGGGCGATTACTACGTTCCCTTGAGTGATCGTACAGCTACCGCAAACCAACACCAAGCAGACCTGCTTATCAGCGTGCATATCAATGCAAACGAAAACAAAACACCTCATGGATCAGAAACTTATTTCTGTTCTGAAAAGGCATCCAGTTCAGAAGCAGAAAAAGTTGCAGCCCTTGAAAACTCGGTTATCAAATTTGATGAGCCGTACAAGAAAAAAGCCGGTTATATAGATATCGAAGAAATTTTATTAAAATTCGAGCAGCAACTTTACTGGAATGAAAGCGGAAAATTTGCAACTACATTTCAAGAACGTTTTAAAAAATGGCTGCCTCTTAAAAGCAGGGGTGTACATTCAGCAAACTTTTATGTTCTGAGAATGGCAAAAATGCCTTCCATACTGCTTGAAACAGGATTTATATCCAACGCAAATGATGAGGAAATGCTCAAAAAACCTGCATTCAGAGAAAAGATTGTAAACGCAATAGCAAGGGGGCTTGCTTGAAAAACAGTGGTCAGTGGTCAGTGGTCAGGAGCCAGAGGTTAGAGATCAGGGGCCAGGAGCCAGGGATCGGATGTAGGGGTTGGCCTACGTGCCTGTCCAATTCATGGGTTAGGGGAAAATATGTCTTCCTTGCCATTTGTCTGTTTTTTTGTTGCAGCAGTTTCGTTGCAGCGGCAGACGTAAATGATTTGCTTTTCCAGGGAGCTGATTACCACTACAAGGAAAATTTGGAACAAGCTATAATAAAGTTTGAAGCCGTGACCAGCATTGATCCAAAAAACGAGTACGCCCACAACCAGCTCGGCATTCTTTATGCGAAAAAAAATCGTTATGAAGAAGCATTTAAAGAATTTGCAACTGTTGCAAAACTGGATGATAATAATACTTTTGCAATTCTATGGTTAGGCATTCTTCATTTGCGTAACGGCGAAATGAATAACGCCTTTGAAAAGTTTAATAAAATAATTCAGATAGACCCAAACAATGCCGATGCATATTATTTTCTTGGAACTCTGTATAACTTCAGACATAACCCTGCCATGGCGATAGAATATCTGAAAAAAGCCCGAGATGCCGATTCTCAGGAAGCAGACACTCATTTCAGACTTGCAAAAGCTTTTCATAATGTTGATATGATTGCAAATGCTATGCTTGAATACATGAGGGCAATCGAAATTAAGCCAAACTATACAAAAGCGATAAATGAAATAGGCTGGATTTATTATAACAAGGGTGATAAAGAAGGCGCTATATCTCAATGGAAAAAAACGCTAACTATAAATAATAAAGACAGGGACTCGATTTTAAATCTTGCCAAGGCATATAATGACCTTGCATGGGATTCACTAAAGTCAGGAAAAACAGAGGAAGCAATAAAATACTGGGGAAAGACAATCGCAATAAATCCCGGCAACAAAGCAGCAAAATATTATTTAGGGAAATATAGTTTAAAATCAAAAGGATAATGGAAAGCGCTCACGCAATAAATTTGAGTTAAAAATATTAGTCTTATTTAAGAAGTTAAACCAAGGAGGTAGAGTATGAAAAAATATTCGATTTTATCAATGGTTCTCGCGGTTCTATTAATTTTGCCGGCATATGGATTCTGTGAGGAATGGCAGGAAGTCATTGAACGCATGGAAAACGGCAGTATTAACTGGACAAAAGGAATAATTCAGGCCACTGGCATAGGAGCTCCTCCGGAAGAACACTATGGCAAGCCCCAGGCAAGACCTATGGCTTTGAGAGCCGCACATATAGATGCTATGCGCAACCTTCTTGAAGTTACACAAGGAGTAGCGATTAGCTCCAGCACCCTGGTCAAAAACTTTGCTGTTACAAATGATGTAATAATGGCCAAAGTAAGCGGCATGATAAAAGGAGCTCAGGTTGTTAAACAGGAATATCTGTCGGACGGAACGGTCGAAGTTACAATGCAGATGAGCCTTCATGGCGGTTTTGCTCAACTTGTCCTCCCACAGGAAATTAAACAGATTGAGCCCATTAAATCGGTTCCGTCAAAAACAATTACACCTGAAGCTCCTTCAGTTGAGCCATCCGAACCATCTCTTGCTGTGCTTTCTAAAACCTCGGAAATATATACAGGTTTGGTAGTTAATGCCATTGGACTAAACGCAAGGCCTGCCATGTCTCCAAAAATAATTGATGAAAATGGGCAGGAAGTTTACGGCTCCGCCTTTGTCAGCCGTGAATATGCGGTACAGCAAGGAATGAGCGGTTATGCAAAGGATATAACAGCAGCCCAGAGCAATCCAAGAGTTACAAATAATCCTTTAACTGTAAAAGGGTTAAAAACAGAAGGTCCCGGCAATGCTGATATAGTAATCAGCAACGCAGATGCTTCTAAGCTGAGAAGCGCTTCCGAGCATCTATCATTCATGAAAAAATGCCGTGTAATGATTATTGTTGATTAGGTTGAAAATTGCCGATCAATAAATATTTTTAAGATATTAAAAGGAGAAACCATATGTATGCTAGAAAAATACTTTCTATTATGTCAATTGTTTGCTTGTTTTTTCTGCTGGCATGCGGCCCAAAACCAGTAGCGCCAAAAGCAGAGCTGGATACTCCTGAACATCATGTCATAACCGGCAATAAACTCCTGAAAGCAGGCGAGATTGATAAAGCATTTAAAGAATTCGACAGAGCAAAAATGCTGGATCCGGAGTATTCCCCAGCCTATGTTGGCTTGGGCCTTGTATGCGGCTTAAATGGTGATTTCAAAAAAGGCTTTGCTTACATGGATAAAGCCGAAGATTACGCCAAAGAAAAGAACCATGCAGTCACGGTTAATATCGGATATATGCGTCTTTATATCTTGGGCAAAGAAAAAGTCGATAAAAAATGGCTCAATGAAGTTGAAAACTACTATAAAGATGCAATAAAACTCACACCTGACTGCTCTGAAGCACATTTTTACATGGGCATAGCCTATAAAATGTCTTATAATTTCCAGAAGGCCGCCGAACAATTCACCAAAGTTCTCAATCTTAACAAAGGCTTTGTTGAAGAGGCAGATAAAGAATATGCGATTATCCAGAAAATCGAAAGAGCCATGCCTGGAACATCTGTTGGAAAGAAAATTGCACTGCTTGAAAAGATAACCCGTGCTGATGTTGCTGCTCTCTTTATCGAAGAATTAAGAGTAGATGAACTGTTTAAAAACAGAACACCAAAGGAATTCGACACTTCTTTTAAAAGTCCGGAAAAAGAATTTAAAACCGGCGAATATATAAAAATTCCACCTGCAACCGATATTGCGGATCATGTACTGAAGGCCGATATCGATGCTGTAATGGAAATCGGCATCAAGGGCCTGCAACCTTATCCGGATCATACTTTCAAGCCCTATGAAATGATAAACCGCGCAGAATTTGCAATGATGATTGAGGATATAATGATAAAAATAACCGGCGTCGAAGGACTTGCCACCAGGTTTATCGGCAGCGTATCACCTTTTACGGATCTGAGGAATGATCTGCCGTACTTTAATTCGGTAATACTGTGTACAACCCGCGGCATTATGGTTGCAAAAGATCTTAGAAGTGGCGAATTCGATGCTATGGGAGATGTTTCCGGAGCTGAAGCTCTTTTAAGTCTGCGTGTTCTTAGAACTCAGCTTGAAAAATACTAAGTAAGCATTCAAAGGTTCAAAGGTTCACCGTAAAGCCTGAACCTTTGAACCGTGAACCCTTACTATTTTTTTAATTGGAGCAATAGCTATGAAGCTTTGTATAAATAGAGCTGTCCTTTTTATTGTCCTTTTGCTTGTTCTTTTGCCTTATCCTGTACAAGCTGAGAATGAAGTTCTTTCAGTTGAAATTGAAAAAGGAAAAACTGAAGTTACCCTGCTTGAAGGTAAGGCTTTTCTTGAAAAAAAAGACGCGGCAAAAGCTCAAGATATCTGTAAGGGCGATTATCTTGTATCAGGCGACCGTATTAGCACAGACAAACAATCGAGGATAGAACTAAAGCTTCCGGATGAAAGTTTTATCCGTTTTGACGAAGAGACAACCTTTGAGCTGGCATCAGTTGATTTTGATGAAAAAACCAATAATAGAAACATAGACGTAAACATGGCTCTTGGTAAAACATGGGCTAATGTGTCAAAATTTTTGGGGGAAAAAGGACGTTTTGCTGTTTCAACCAGAACGGCTGTCGCCGGTGTTCGAGGTACAGTATACAGGATTAATGTTAATAAAGACGAGTCAGTAGTTGTAAAAGTCTACTGGGGAGAAATAGATGTAGGCGCTCCCTCTAAGGTGGGCCATGTCGAGCCTCCTGAAAAAGTCATGAAACCTTCGACTGTAGCAGGGCCACAGCCTGTAGCCGGTCCTCATCCTGTATCTATGCAAGAGTGGACATATATCGTAAAGGCATTGCAGCAAATTGTTATAAGGCCGGATGGTACAGCCACAAAGCCTGAAGGATTTGATTTGGCTGAAGACGACTTGATTGAATGGGTACGATGGAATAAGAGACTGGATGCAGGGATAAGAAAATAAGTAAACGTTCACGGTTCACGGCTCACGGTTTTTTTATAAATTTTGTAATGATTGAAGCATCTTAACCGTTAATCATGAACTGTTACGTCAAATGTTAGATCATCCGGCCACTCTCTTTCATGGCCGTCCATTATTCCCTTTTTACATGCATCTATAACAATGCGGCCATCCTGAAAGATCATATCTCTTCCCGGATCAACATTATTGAAAACCTTCCAGAGCATAAGAGAGTTGTCGGAAAGATCAATTTCTTTGTCAAAAAGTATAATTATATTGAACATGTCAAGCTCGTCCAGTCCGAACAAAATCCCGGCAAAATCTTTACCGCCTCTTTGTTCTGTCTTTTCAACTGAAACAGCGAGTATTCTATTTATACAATTTTCTTTTTCAGACAAATGATGGAATAGATGTCTGCACTTAACAGAACCAGGCAGCCTGTTGGTTATTAAACTTGACAGATTAATACCAGAGGGCGTCTTTTTTAAGGATTTTTTGTCTCTTCTTGGCAGTTCTCCTTTGAATCTTGTGGTAAGATCAATCCCTATCTTGTTCCCGAAATTTTGCATGGGAGATGAGTGGTCAAGCACATCAAGAACACCTTTTGTCAGGGTAATATCCGAAGTAATATCGAGCCTTGTTACCAGTTCTTCTATTACTCTGTCCGGATTCTGAGGATTGACTTTTTTGTCAACAGCAACAATTGCTTTACAAAAACTCATCTGTCCCTGTCCCCAGAGTCCGCTCATTACTTTCTGCGCATGCCCTGAATATTCTTTGTCAATAGATATAATAACTATGTTATGAAAGACTCCTTCCCAGGGGAACCAGTAATCGCGGATTTCCGGCATAACTGTCTGAAGCATCGGCAGGAAAATGCGTTCAGTGGCCTTTGCCAGATAGCAGTCTTCCATTGGCGGACGTCCGACAAGAGTGGCATTATAGACAGGATTTTTTCTATGAGTTATGGCAGTAACATTAAATACCGGATAATAGTCGGCAAGAGAATAGTAACCAGTATGATCCCCAAACGGGCCTTCCAGCCTGAGTTCATCAGGATCAACATACCCCTCGAGTACGAATTCAGCTTCAGAAGGAACTTCCATATCGATAGTTATACATTTTGTCATTAAGACAGGTTTATTACGAATAAAACCTGCAAGCAGCATTTCATCCACACCTCTCGGCATCGGCGCTGTTGCAGCATAAATTGAAGCAGGGTCCGCACCTATGGCTACGGCAACAGGCATCCTTTTGCCTTTACTGCGGTATTCATTAAAATAATGCGAACCATCTTTGTGAATGTGCCAGTGCATGCCTGTTGAGGTTTTGTCAAAGATCTGCATTCTGTACATTCCAACATTGCGTTTGCCGGTAACAAGGCTCTTTGTAAATACCATCGGAAGAGTGATGAACGGGGCGGCATCCTTTGGCCAGCAGTGGAGTACAGGTAGTTTCGACAGGTCAACATCGCCACCTTTATGAACAATTTCCTGGCAGGGCGGAATCTTTGATTTACAGGATCGTGGAAAAAATTTGGTTACATTAATTGCCATGGGAATGAGATTCAATGCCTCCTTTAAATTTCTTGGAGGATTAATATCCATATATTTTTTTATTTTTTCACCCAACATATCGAGATGTTCTACCCCGAGAGCCATGCAAATCCTGCGGGAACTTCCGAATATATTGGTAGCAACCGGGAATGATGAACCTTCTACCTGCCCAAATAACAGTGCTTTCCCGCCTTCCGGACTTTTTGATTCCTGATCCGTTATTTTACTTATTTCAAGAAAAGGCGATACCTTATGGCTTATGAATTTAAGTTCTCCGGCTTTATCCAGAGAATTTAAAAAATCCCTTAAATTTTTATACAATTCTGTTTCCTTCAGATAACTATTTCGCTGAACAGTGAATGTTACCTATTTTCTGGATATTTGTAAACATTCAAACCAATTATAACGTCAGTGCCCTCGATTTTCTGGTTACCACGTGAGCTGGCGACTGTTATCGTTTTGCCGGATTTTGAGGGTCCAAACTCCTTTGTTAAATCTATCTCAATAATCATTT
>VMSQ01000115.1 GCA_013792055.1 Desulfobacteraceae bacterium | reverse complement strand
CTATACACTGGTGTTGCAGTTGTAAAACAGCTCTTGCAGAAGCAGAAATCGAATATCATGACGAGTCTTCACCCTCGATATTTGTTAAATTCCCTCTAATAGACGACCTTGGTATTCCGGCGTTGAAAGATAAAAAGGTCAGTATAATAATATGGACTACAACTCCCTGGACTTTGCCTGCGAACCTTGCTGTGGCGCTTCACCCTGATTTTGTTTATGCGGCCGTTGAAACAGGGGATGATGAGGTTTTTATTATAGCAAAAGATCTTGTTGACAGTTGTATGAAAATTTTTGGGATATCTGATTTTTCCATAATGGCCGAAATTGATGCTAAAGAGCTTGAGCATAAAAGATGCCTTCATCCTCTCTATAACAGAGAATCCATTATTATACTTGCTTCTCATGTTACTCTGGATGCCGGGACCGGATGTGTTCATACTGCTCCTGGGCATGGGCGTGAGGATTATGAAATCGGTCTCTTATATGATCTGGATCCTTATTCTCCTGTAAATGAAAAAGGCTGTTTTACCGATGATGTAGAGTTCTTTAAAGGCCAGTTCGTTTTTAAAGCAAACGATGCCATTATTGATAAATTGCAGGAGTCCGGGGCACTTGTTGCCAGGGAATCAATTTCGCATTCCTATCCCCATTGCTGGCGCTGCAAGAAGCCTGTTATATTTCGAGCAACTCCACAGTGGTTTATATCTATGGACAAAACAGGCTTAAGAGAGAAAGCTCTTGATGAAATAGACAGGGTTGAATGGATTCCAAACTGGGGCAGAGAAAGAATTTACGGAATGATTAAAAATCGTCCGGACTGGTGTGTATCCAGGCAGCGGGCATGGGGTGTGCCTATAACTGTATTTTATTGTGAAAAATGTGAGTCCATGTTCATAAATCAGGAAACAGTCAATCATATTTCAGAACTTTTTGAAAAACATGGAGCAGATATCTGGTTTGAAAAGCAAGCTGAGGATTTTCTTCCGCAGAACGCTGTGTGTCAAAAATGCGGGCATAATAAATTTATAAAAGAAACAGATATTCTGGATGTCTGGTTTGATTCAGGTGTGAGCCATGCAGCGGTTCTTGAACAGCGCTCGAATTTAAAATGGCCTGCTGATCTTTATCTGGAAGGAAGTGATCAGCACAGAGGCTGGTTCCACAGCTCACTTTTAACAGCCGTTGGTACAAGAGGCAGAGCTCCTTACAAGTCGGTATTAACTCATGGCTTTGTTGTTGATGCAGAAGGAAGAAAAATGTCCAAATCCATTGGGAATGTTGTGGCTCCAAAAAAAGTTATTGATAAATATGGAGCTGAAATTCTTCGTCTCTGGGTTTCTGCATCTGATTACAGGGATGATATAAGGATTTCTGATAACATCTTACAACAATTAAGCGATTCATACAGGCGGATCAGAAATACCTGCAGATTTATGTTAGGCAATTTATATGATTATGATCCTGAAACGAATAAAATTTCGTATGAGTCAATGCCTGATATTGATAAGTTTGCCCTGCACAGGCTGCAGGGACTCATTGAGAAAACTTTGAAAGCATATGAAACTTTTGAATTCCATGTTATATACCATGCGCTTTACAATTATTGTACTCTCGATCTTTCTGCTTTTTATCTGGATATCCTTAAGGACAGGCTTTACACATCACCTCCGCAATCAATTGAAAGAAGAAGCGCTCAGACAGTAATGTATATAATACTGGATTCTGTTGTCAGGATTATGGCTCCTGTACTTTCTTTTACGGCAGAGGAGGTCTGGAAGTTTATGCCGGATATCAAAGAAAAAGAATCCAGTGTTCATTTTTCTTCTCTGCCAAAAGTAAATGAGATCTGGAAAGATGAAAAACTGGCGCAAGATTGGGAAACTATGATTAAGGTGAGGGGTGAAGTGACAAAGGCTCTTGAAGAAGCGAGAGCAAAAAAGGAAATAGGTCATTCTCTTGATGCAGTTGTGACAATCAGTGCGAATGAAGAACTATATAACGTGCTGTATCCTTATGAAAAAGACTTGAGGACTATATTCATTGTTTCAGGGGCTTCTCTTGTTAAAGGAGAAAAACCGGAAAAAGCCTATGAAAGCTCGGATATAAAAGGGCTCGCTGTAGTTGTTGAGCCGGCAAACTCTGATAAATGCGAACGCTGCTGGATACACGATCCTTCCGTCGGCTTAAATTCTGATTGCCCAACTATTTGCAGCCGGTGTGAAAAGGCGCTAGGGGAATTGAAATAGTGGTCAGTGGTCAGTGGTCAGTTGTCAGGGAGCTTCAGCCTATCCACTTGAGTAGTTACGAAATATGAAGAGATCAAGGCAACCAACCGTGAACCGTGAACCGTGAACCTGACAACCTGAGCAGTTACAAACTATGCAGAACAAATACTTAAAACTTGCCATTATCGCCGGAATAGTAATTATTCTTGATCAGATTACAAAAGCCGTCATCTTGTATTCCATGCCTCTATATCATTCCATTTCGGTTATACCCGGATTTTTCAGCATAAGTCATATTCATAATCCGGGCGGAGCTTTTGGATTTATGGCTAATCAGAGTCCGGCTTTGCGCAGCATAATTTTTCTTTTTTTCTCATCACTGGCAATATGTTTAATTTTTTATTTATATAAGAAAACACCAGGAGAATATTCATTGCTTACCACAGGTTTTGCACTTATTTTTGGAGGCGCCATAGGCAATCTGATTGATAGAATCCGTTTTGGAAAGGTAGTTGACTTCCTTGATTTCTATATAGGCAGTCTTCACTGGCCGGCTTTTAATGTTGCGGACAGCGCTGTTTCTATCGGGATGGCTATTTTTGTATATCACTTTTTCTTTAAAAAACTTCCGTATTAATAACTGGTAAGGTTCAGGGTTCACGGTTCACGGTTCAAGGTTAGAGAGCGATGAAGATTGAACAATTTGAAGATATTGAGGCATGGCAACTGGCACGTGAATTGACTCGAAAAGTATACCGTCTAACAAAGAAACCAGGATTTACAAAGGACTATGGCCTGAAGAGGCAGATACAAGATGCTGCTGGATCATCGATGCATAATATTGCCGAAGGTTTCGATTCCGAGACGAATGCGGAGTTTATCCGGTTCTTGCGATACGCCAAGCGGTCGTGCACGGAAGTTCAGAGTGAACTCTATGTAGCGTTAGATGAAGAGTACATATCGCCCAACGAATTCAAAGATGTCTACGAACAGGCCAGACGAACACGGGCTGCTGTTCGTGGATTTATCAACTATCTCAAAAAATATGAAACCGTGAACCTTGAACCGTGAACCTTGAACCGTGAACCCTGAACTGTGAACCGTGAACCTTGAACCGTGAACCTTATGCATCCTATTCTATTAAAAATCGGCGATATTACTATTCATACTTATGGTTTTTTTGTTGCCATGGGATTTCTTGCTGGAATTTTGCTGGCAAACAGTGAAGCCAAAAGGCTGGGTGTTGATCATGAGAAGGTGATGGATCTTTGTTTTTACATCCTTATCGCCGCTATTGTGGGTTCGCGCCTGTTTTACGTTGCAATAAACTATGAGCTTTTTCTTTCAAATCCTCTGGATGTTTTCAAGATATGGAGCGGAGGGCTGGTTTTTTATGGTGGTTTTATAGCCGCATTTTTTACAGCTTTTATTTATTTAAAGATAAACAAAATGCCTGTTTGGCTTACAGGCGATATAGCAGCGCCTTCTCTGGCAATAGGGCATTTTTTAGGAAGGCTGGGTTGTTTTTCAGCCGGGTGCTGTTTTGGCAAAGAATGTGATCTTCCGTGGGCGGTGACTTTTACAAATCCGGAAACTCTTGCACCTATTGGCATACCACTTCATCCAACTCAACTTTATTCTTCTATAAGCAATCTGATTATTTTCTTTTTTCTCTGGTTTTTTCGAAAGCGCACTAAATTTCATGGCCAGTTATTCTGGATATATGTTTTGCTTTATGGGGCTACACGTTCATTTATAGAGATATTCCGTGGTGATTTCAGAGGAAATCCTGTTTTTGACCTGTTATCAGTTTCTCAGGCAATAGGAATATCCATGTCTGTTATTGCCGTTATTATGTTAATTTGTGTCAGTTCAGCCACTAAGGAGAGAAGTGAGAATTGAATATTGAATATTGAATATTTGTGGAATCGCTCCTGCCCGCCATCGGCTTCGCCTTCAGGCGAGTCGGGCGAGTCGCTCTGTTTTTTTAAAAATTGACAGAATTCCTTCAATCTTCAATCTTCAATCGAAAATATTCAATTTTATAGCCAATATGTCTGAGTTTAAATTTAAAGAACTGGGGGATTATCTCCAGACCCTGTCAAACGATAAGACAAAGAATAAATTCGCTTCTGTATATTTGATTTATGGAGAGGAGCTGCTTTATAAAAAAGCATTAGATATTCTTTTAGCTGTTGTCTTGCCTGATACATCATCAATGGCTCTTAACTATGAATCTTTTGAAGATACAGGCAAAAATATTTATGAAGTTGTAGAAAAGTTAAACACATTTTCTATAATGCCCGGCGAAAAGGTCATAGCTCTATGTGATTCAAGTATATTTTATTCGAAGTCTGATACAGAAAGTATTCTTAAAAAGGCAGAGGAAGCATATGTAAACAATAAAATTAAAAAAGCTGCTGAATATGTTTTAAGTGCTCTCGGTCTTTTAAGTCTATCGTTTGAAGATGTATGCAGAGCTGACGGCAAGGCAAAGTTAAAACTTGATAATACCTTAAATGAGAAGAAGTGGTTTGATAAAACTGTAAAATATTGTGTTGATAACAGCCTTACTATATCAGCTCCGGAAGATAATGATAAGGTTTTGCAGAAGGCAGTTGAGAGAGGATTCCCAAAAGGAAATCATCTTATTATTACGGCCGATATGGTTGACAAAAGACGAGGTCTTTACAAGGTCATTAATAATAATGGAATAATTATAGACTGCTCTGTTCCGAAAGGAGAGAGCCGAGCAGATAAGATAGCCCAGGAAGCTTTCATAAAAGAAATGATGAGAAATATTCTTGCTAAAGCAGGGAAGTCAGTTGACAATGAAGCATATTCGGCTATGTATGAAATGACTGGATTTGATCTTAGGACTTTTGTGAATAATCTTGAAAAGCTGATTACTTTTGTCGGAGATAGAAAAAAGATAACTGTTGACGATGTTCGGAATGTTTTAAAACGAACCAAAAGCGACCCTGTATATGAATTAACAAATGCAATATTAGAGCGAAATATAGAGAATACGTTATTTTTTTTAGACTCTCTTTTTTCCAGTGAATTTCATTATCTTCAAATTTTTACTGCAATAACAAATCAAATAAGAAAATTATTGATTGTCAAGGAGTTCGTCGAAAGCCCTTACGGCAAAGAATGGCATGCAGGTGTTCATTATAATAAATTCAGGAGCAGTATCATGCCGGCAATACAGGAGCATGACGGTATTCTATTGAAACAGCTTGAAGATTGGGAGAATATTATTTCAAAAGATGAGACGTCAAATAATAAAAAGAAAGGAAAATCGAAAAAAAGCAGTTTAAGTACAGATCTATTAATCGCCAAAAACCCTAATAATCCTTATCCTGTTTTTAAGTTGTTTACTAACTCGGAAAGATTTACAAAAGAAGAATTGCTTGGCTCTATAGAATATATGAACAAAGCTGACCTGCGCCTTAAATCTACAGGTCAGGATCCTAAACTTGTACTGGAAGATGTGATTTTTCGTATTTGCCGAAAAAGATAGTGGCGGAAAAGTCAGAGGTCGGAGAACAGAGGTCAGAGGTCGGAGAACAGAGGTCAGAGGTCGGAGAACAGAGGTCAGAGGTCGGAGGTCAGAGGTCGGAGGTCAGAGGTCGGAGGTCAGAAGTCAGGGATCGGGGATCAGGGGTGGGGCGGTGAAAAAATAGTATAAGGATTATAAATGGGGTTTATAAGACGACAGGAAATTCAACTCGCCATAAAATTTTTAGTGTGGCAGTATCAAAAATCAAATATCCAGGCACCTGAACATTCAGCCCTTGAGCAACAGGCCGGTAAAATTGTTGATGAAGCGCATCGTATAGCTCGTGAAAGAGGGAGCAATATTCTTTCTATAATTAAAGAGTTGGCTGCTGATATTAAAAAAACCTGATCACTGACTACTGACCTCATGCATATGGCATCTATATATTTCTTCCTGCTCATCAAGAATTTTCCTGAGAATATTTATATTTGTCATAGGATTCATTATTACACAGCGTAGAACAACTATATCTTCTTTCCACTTGTTTCCTATGCTTAGAGTTGTTCTTGATACAAAACTTTTGCCTGCCTCCCTTTGTAATCTTTGGACTGTTCTGTTTATTTTATTTAGTTTTTCATTGATGCTTTGTCTCTGCTCAAAATTGGCTTCGGATAACTTATGCTTAATTTTAGCTGGACATATTCTATAGGTAAGAACATTAAGCTCAGGAGGGGTTATGAGCTGGAAGTCAGGTCGTTTCTTAATTTCTTCAGCAAATTCATGCGCTGTTTCTATACCATGCTCAATGAGGAGAGCATATCCCTGGCTTCCCATAATCTTGAGCGCACAGTCGAGAATAATAGAATTAGCTTCTCTTGATCCTGTTATTGATTTAATGCCTAGATCCACCGAGCCAGGTCGGTTAACATAATTTGCATAATATGCGATTGAATCCATGATCGCAGGGTCCTTAAAATAGACCATTCCGCTGCTCATGGGCATATAAAACTGTTTATGACAATCTATGGTAACAGAATCGGCAAGTTCTATGCCGTCAAGAAGATGTCTGTATTTTTCCGACATGAGCGTAGGGCCGCCCCATGCAGCATCTACATGAAAATAGATTTTGTTTTCAGAACACAGCATTCCAATTTCTTTAAGAGGGTCTATGGTTCCGGTTTCTGTTGCTCCTGCAATACCAACGACAGCTAAAATCCTTATCCTGCCGCCAGTCTGTTTTATTTCTTTGATTTCTTTATTCAAAAGGGCAAGATTTATTCGATTATTGCTATCTACATCTATAGCAATAATATTCTGATTTCCGATTCCAAGAATTCCCCCTGCTTTTTTGAGCGAGTAATGGCTGAGTTTTGAGGTTAGAATAACGCATTTTTCTATTCCATACGCTTTATATGCAGCAGCAATTCCTTCTTCTTCTATTCCTGAAAAACCTTCTTTTGAAGAAAGCAAAGAGTTTCTTGCAACCCACAGGGCTGTTATATTTGCCAGAGTACCGTCTTTTGTAAAGCATCCAAGCGTGGTTTTAGAATTTTGGACATGCTCTTTATAAAAGGATTCTTTTTCTTTGTAGATAACTCTGTGAATTTTAGCGATTACTTGTTTTTCCAGAATCGATACAACTTTTGAAGTTTCAATTTTTACAAGATTTTGATTAAGTGCAGCAACTATGGTTTTAAGATGAACCATAAAGAATGGTATGGCAGAAGTCATATGGCCGACAAAATATGGTGAAGCAACATTAACAGCATGGGGCGCTATATCTTCGATCAGCTCTGTAATGACTTCTGCAAGTTTTTTTTCGGGATTTTTATTAATTCTGGTGTCTGTGAACCTCTTGGAAAGTTCTTTAAGGCTGACTTCTTCAGTTATGCCGACATGTTTTTTTAGAAAATTATGAAGTCCGAATAGAATCTGCTCCATATATTTGATTAAGATTAGCTTGGTTTCTTCATTTTCCGGCCTGATAAATGTTCTCATTAATGTTTGCCAGTTTGCGACAAGTTCGGTTTTTTTTGCATTTTTATTTTTCATATTCATTTGCTTATTATCTGTGTCTCCAAATTGTTGATGGTTTAATTTCATCTAACATGACAGATACCTAATTCCAAGAAAATCTTTCTGAAACTAAACTAACAACACATGGGTTGAGAGGTTCAAAGGTTGTCAACCGTGAACCCTGAACCCTTGTAAAGTAGACTATAACCTTTGAACCCTGAACCCTGAACCTTGAACCGATCACTTTAGGTAATAAATTCTTGTTTGACAGCAAACAATAGATTTTGTTAGTAGAAACTACATCGGATTAATAAGGAGGAGTTATGGTCAGAGTAGGTATAGTCGGTGCAACAGGTTATGCAGGAGCGGAGCTCGTCAGGATACTTTCCGGGCATCCGGATGTAGAACTGACTGTTTTGACATCGCGCCAGTACGCTGGAGAAAGATTTGACAAAGTCTATCCATCAATGACCGGAGTTGTTGATTTAATCTGTGAAAAACTCTCAATAGACAGCTTTTGTGAAAGAACTGACGTTGTATTTATTGCCCTTCCGCACAAAGTCGCCATGCAGCTTGTTCCGGATTTTATAAAACGTGATAAAAAGGTTATAGATCTGTCTGCTGATTTCAGATTCAAGGATGTATCATTGTATGAATCTTTTTATCAGGAGCATACAGCCGCTGATTTGCTTGAGAAAGCGGTTTATGGTCTTTGTGAAATATATTTTGAAAAAATAAAAAGAGCAACTCTCATAGGCAATCCAGGATGTTATCCAACAAGCGTTATCCTGCCTCTTGTGCCACTAATAAAGAGTAATTTTTTAGATGTTAATTCAATTATTGCAGATTCAAAGTCTGGTGTTACCGGTGCCGGCCGATCTCTTTCATTGGCAACACATTTTTGCGAAGTAAACGAATCATTTAAAGCTTATAAAGTCGCAGAACACAGACATAATCCTGAAATGGAAGAAGTGCTTAGCATTGAGGCCGGAAGACCTGTAAAAATAACATTTGTGCCTCATCTTGTTCCAATGACGCGTGGAATGCTGACAACAATATATGCAAATCTTGTTAAAGATGTCAGTTCTGAAGAAATACAAAATTGCCTTGACTCTTTCTATTCAGAACGTTTTTTTGTTCGAATATGCAGAGATGGCAGGATGCCCGATACGTTACATGTTAGAGGAACAAATTTTTGCGATATTGGTTTTAAGCTTGAAGAACGTAATAACCGTATAATATTGATTTCAGCTATTGACAATCTGGTAAAAGGCGCTTCCGGCCAGGCTGTTCAGAATATGAATATAATGCTTGGGCTGGATGAAACCACAGGCCTGAAAAATATCCCTTTTACGATTTAGTTTCAATAATAGCGATTTGGGATTGAAGATTGGGCATTGAAAATTGAAAATTGAATATTGAAGGAATTCCGTTAATTTTATATAAATTAATGGAGCGAAGCGATTTCCACAAATATACAATATTCAATATACAATCTTCAATCCCCATTGTCGTCTTGACAGTACAAATAATTTTTTATATACAGATCATTTATTATGAATAAGAAAATAACATTTTTTATTTTAGGTAATGCTGGTTCTTTAATAAAGAGGACAACTGTTTCCAGGGGTTTTATAAGCTTTATAAGTATATTCATTGTAATATGTCTTATATCGGTTAGCTTTATTATTTATGACTACCGTTGCCTGAAGAAAGATATATTAATTACAAAAGAGCTTGAGGGTGATGTTGCAAATCAACATGAGGAGATAACCAGCCAGCGTAAGCAGATTAAAGCTTTTGCTGCTGAGATAAATTCTTTAAAGTCAAAACTTGTTGATCTGAGAAATTTTGAAGAAAAGATACGTGATATTGCCAACATTGAGGAAAATGCCAATCAGGAGAACTTTTTTGGTGTGGGTGGATCAATCCCTGAAGATCTTGATACACAAACTCCAATAACAGAAAAGCATAACAGCCTGATTCGTGAGATGCACGAGCAGACACAGCAGTTTGATCTTGCAGCAATAAATCAGAAAAAAAGTTTTGAATCTCTTTTTAATAATCTTGAGGATCAACGTAATCTTCTTGCATCAAGGCCTGCTATTCGCCCAACTGATGGGTTGATCTCATCAAAGTTTGGATACAGAATATCACCGTTCACCGGTCTTAGGGAATTCCATAAAGGGCTGGATATTGCCACACGAAAGGGAACGCCTATAGTTGCAACGGCTGATGGAGTTATAACATTTGCAGGTGTTAAAAGTTTTATGGGCAAGATGATAGTGATTAATCACGGCCATGGAATGGTTACCCGTTATGCACATATTGATAAGTTTTTGAAAAAACGTGGTGATGCCGTTAAAAGGGGAGATACGATTGCACTGGTTGGGAATACAGGACGAACCACAGGATCACACGTGCATTATGAGGTTCACCTTAACGGACTACCTGTTAATCCTGTAAGATATATACTTAACTAATTTTATGACAGACTCTTAGTTTCAGCCTTTCCTAATTAATACCTCAAGTTTCGCACCCCCCTCTATGCAACAAAAGCTTTAAAGGGCAGGTATTAGATAGTTTTTTTAAAAGAGCAAAATAATATGATTGATATTCTAAACCACTATACCTTGGGATTTGACCAGGACAGGCACATAGAAGGTTTTTCACCAGAGATAACATGCTGTGCATCT
>VMSQ01000276.1 GCA_013792055.1 Desulfobacteraceae bacterium | reverse complement strand
TTTTAAAAAAATTATCTAATACCTGCCCTTTAAAGCTTTTATTGCATAGAGGAGTGCGAAACTTGAGTTATTATTTATCTAAAGAAAACCGGATTTCGCAAGAAATTGCTTATCAATAGACGATTTTCTTGCTTTTTGTTCTTCATTATCATTTCTCATAAAACGCTCAACATATTTTCCTATCATATCTGTTTCAATGTTAACATGATCTCCAATCTTTTTAAAGCCTATACTGGTCAGCTTGGCAGTGTGAGGAATTATGCTCACCTCAAAACTACCATGATCACAATTATTTATGGTAAGGCTAATACCATCTACTGCGACAGAGCCCTTTCTTATCATATAGCGAGATAAGGATTCCGGCACCTCAAAGGTAATTATTATAGCATTCCCTAATGTCTTTATATTCTTTACTGAGCCTATTCCATCTATATGCCCTGAAACAAGGTGACCGTCTATACGATCGGAGAGGCATAGTGCACGCTCAAGATTAACCCGATCTCCGATCTTTGCTTTGCCAAATGTTGTTTTGGAAAGGGTTTCAGGTGACATATCAACCTCAAAACTTTTTCCATCAATCATAACGGCCGTCAGGCAGGCACCGCTAACTGCAATGCTGTCTCCTATTTTAGTATGATCAAGAGGGTAATCAGCCTCAATGGTTAATCGCTTACCCTGACCTGAGGAACGAATCTTTGTAATAGTTCCAAGTCCTTCTATTATCCCTGTAAACATATAGTCATCCGGTTGGGCATGGCCCTAACTTCGTCCACTAACCTATGTTAAAGTCAATTAATGCTTACAAAACAAAAAATTGATGATTGTCGATTGATGATTGATGATTGAAGGTATTCTATTAATTTTATAAGAAAAACAGAGCGAAGCGATTCCACAAATCGACAATATTCAATCGACAATATTCATTATTTAACATATCCTTCGATCATTATATCATCACCAAAACGATGAACATTTATATTTTTAACTGGAATGCATTGCTTCATTAAATCAGGCCCAGGCCCCATACACATGGGGATACCATCATCTCCACCTAAAATTTTTGGAGCATAAAAAAATATCACCTTATCAACTATTCCAGCCGAAAGCGCAGAGGCATTAACCCTGCTTCCGCCTTCAATCAACAGACTCGTTATCTCCAAAGCCCCAAGATGCACCATGAGTGAAGCAAGATCTATAAGGCCGTCCTTCACTGGAGCTTCAATTACTTTGACGCCTTTTTTTTCTATTCTTCTTTTTTTATCTTCTGAAACAGAATTACAAGTTATTATAATTGTATCGGAATCAGAATCAAGCTGCAATACCATAGCTTCCTCAGATATAGAAAGGTTGGTATCAAGTATTATTCTTACGGGATCCAAACCATTCATATCGTCTAAACGAGTTGTCAGGCTTGGATCATCAACCTTCACGGTATTTAGCCCAACCATAATTGCATCAACAGCATGACGAATTTTGTGTACATATCTTCTAGATTCTTCACCTGAAACCCATCTGGCATCACCTGTTCTGGTTGCAATACGTCCATCCAAAGTAGCAGCGCATTTTAAGGTTACAAATGGGAGTCTTGTCTCAACGTATTTTATAAAAGCCTCATTTAGTTTTTTTGCTTCATCCTCACAAATTCCAAGAGTAACTTCTATGCCATTGCGTCTTAAATAATCTATGCCCCCCCCCTTAACGTCGGGATTGGGGTCTTTCATTGCAACGACGACTCTCTTTATTCCGGCCTCTATAATTTTTAAAGTGCATGGCGGCGTACGGCCTGTATGATTACATGGTTCAAGAGTAACGTAAAGTGTCCCGCCAGCTGCCAAGCTCTTTGCATCATCAATGGCATTGATTTCTGCATGAGCTCCACCAACAGCTTTATGGTATCCCTTACCAACGACCGTGCCATCTTTAACAATAACTGCGCCGACCATCGGATTCGGTGATGTAAAACCCAATCCCTTTCCGGCAAAGCCAAGTGCCATTTTCATGAAATACTTATCGTCCATAATACCGGGGTGATGAAAATCATCCTTTCTATTGTACTATTTTCTTT
>VMSQ01000050.1 GCA_013792055.1 Desulfobacteraceae bacterium | reverse complement strand
CACCTTCATTTTTGCAATATGAGATGCCAGAAACACTTTCGTAAGATATACCTCTTTGCAAAAAAGAAACGATCCTTGAAAAGGTGTTCTCTCCCTCCCCTTGAATTGCTATATCGATTGCAGGGTCGGCCACTTCCTCGGGTAATGCCGTAACATGGTAGCCACCAAAGATGGCTACAGTATGCTTACATTGTGACTTGACCAGCCTCGAAAGCATCTTAGCCTGGTTGAAATTATACGTAGCCGGTCCTATCCCGACGATATCCGGATTAAGTTTACCAACTCGCTTGCTAAAAGCTATTAGGTCTTCTGAGGGGGATGGTGACAAAATCCTCACATCATGACCATTTCTGTGCGCTACAGCTCCTACATATTCAAGCCCAATAGGCTCAAGGTGCGTTAGACCGCTCGTATATTTGGAGCCAGCAAATGGGGCAAAGAGATTTATCAATATTATTTTCATCTAACTATCCAGTATAAAAAACTTCTATTTCTATGGTAGCCGGGATTTCCCAAATCCGTTTCGTATAGTCAATATGCTCTTTTGTCAGCCAATTTTCCATCTGTTTTCTTAAAAAAGCCCGATCTTGCGCTGAAAGTCCTATGCGCAATTTTGTAAAAAGACCCAAATTAATGGATTGAAGGTCTTCGCGATAATCTATTTTCCGTTTCCATTTAAAAGCTGATATTTTGGTGATGTGTTGAAATCCTTTTTTTTCTAAGTACGTTCCCAATATATCAAGATTTGATGCAGAAATATCTACCTTGGGCAAGGGAGTTATAATTTCCCGGTTTTTAAAATATTCCTTCCAAAATCTATAATAGGTTTCGTCGAACATCTCTATCCCATCAAAGCGATTGTCGAGGTGGAATCCCCATTGGCTGCGCTCCTTTATAAAAAATAAGATGGTTGGCTTTCTTATCGCCCTAATAACATTATTTAACGCCTGTTTCCAATTTTTCATACAGTGGTAAACATAAAAAGAAATCGAAGCATCGAAAAAATTTGGTGGATAAGATAAGGGTTTGTTAAGACTGACATGTTCATATTTTATTGATAGATCAGGTGGTAGATATTTCTCTGCTTCGCTTAACATGGCTCTTGAACTGTCTAAACCATATAATTTACTATCAGGAAATTTTTTTGCTAACTCTATTGCGAATGGATAGGAAAATCTGCCAGTTCCCATTCCGGTTTCGAGAATTCTGTAATGTGTGGTCTTTTGAGTAATAGATTCTATAATCTCTAATATTTCCCCTGAAATTCCTTGCAAAATATCAAACGGTATGTAGTGACTATCAAGAAAATGTTCGGCAACTTCTTTTGTATTGAAAATATTCAGTACTTGTTTGGTTTGAATTTTAATTGTTTGTAATAGTGCCATTTTAATTCTCTGATTTATATGAAATTATTTTTCCTTGTTTTATCACGCCGATTCCCATAGGTACTTTCATGCCACCGCTTTCATCTATCTCAACTTTTCCGAATATGTCATCATATACCCCCATAGTTCTTATAAGTTCACTCGCATTCTTTATATTCCCTCCACTTTTGTTTATTGCTTCAACAAGTATTTTTGCAGCACTGTAAGCAAATGCACCATCAAAATTTGGGAGTTCGCCATACTTTTTCAAATACATTGTCTCAAAGGTTATGGCCTTTTCATTTTTGTTGAAGACATATTCGGGAGCTGCAATAATGACTCCTTCAAGCAACTGTGGAGGAACCTTGTTGGGGGCAATAAAACCCCATCCACCTGTGATTTCAATTTTTCCAAGCAATTTGTGCTGAGCAAGCTCTTTGAAGATGGTGGGATACACAAAACCAAAACCAATAATAATGAGGCTATCCGCTTTTGAATGCTTTATTTTATCAATTTTCGCTTTAAAATCTCTATCTGAAAGCTCAAATGGTTCTGCATAAGCTATCTCAATATTCATCTTCTGAAAGCCAGGGAAAAAGTAATCATTCATTTGTTGTACCGTACCCGCATGGTTAATGTACAAGACAGCAACTTTGTTATTTGCTCTGTTTTTTTGTTTATAATATTGCAGTAATGTTTCTGCTTCTTGTTCCATGCCTTCATATAATCTAAATGCATACAAAGAATCGCGCTGTATGGATGGATCCATGCAAAGAGTGGCGATGATTTTTTCATTTCTATCAGCAAGTGGGAGGACTGCCCTGCTCACAGATGTTGTAGACGTTATGAAACAATCAACCTGGTCAACAGAAATCAATTTATGGGCCACAGTTACTGCCTCAGCAGGCTTGCCCTTGCTGTCTCCGAAAAGCACTTTGATTTGTATGCCTTCTTTCTTGAGGACTTCCTCGGCTATTTCTATTGCCTTTCTTTCAACTTCTCCCAGATACCCTAAAGGCCCAGTCAACGGCAATATGGCCCCTATCTTTATAACTTGTGGTTCCTTGTCATTGGTACACGCAAAGAAGGTTAGTGCGAGTATGGCGAGGAATGCCACGGTCAGCCTGACAAGTTTATTCATTTTTGCCTGTTTCATTCTTTGCTCCTTTAAATGGATTTAGAAAAAAGTGGATCGTCTGGTTTTCACAAATCAGTCGTACAGAGTACGTTGTGTATTTTGTTGTCACCTCAAGTAAACTTTTTTAAAGTTCGCAAGGATCATGCCGATGCCTTGATTCCTCTTCGTGGCTATTTGTTTTAAATCTAATAATGATATACTCTTAATGCACTTTTTGATAGAATTATCAATCATTTGTTGTTGTGTCAAGATAATGCTATGAAAAGAATTTGAATCACCGAAACACGGGCGAAAATTCTAATTGAAAAAGAATTGGCAATGTGCCATATTCATCACATGAATGTGAATGATGCACACATATTGATTGTAGATGATGATAAAAAATACGCTCTTGAGCTGAAAAACAGCCTCACCGAAATCGGTGAAGTGGATGTAGTACACTCTGAGGAGGAGTTCAACACGGTTTTTGCTCCTTATAAGTATGACCTCATCTTTCTTGATCTGAGACTGAGGGAGGCGAAGGAGGGGCTCGACCTTCTCGAAAACATAATAGGAGAAGACCCTTTATCCGTTGTCATAATAATTTCGGGGTACGGGGACATAGCAACTGCTGTTGAGGCACTGGATAAGGGCGCCAAAACCTTTCTTGAAAAGAGCAAAGTTTCTCCCCAGGAAATATGTATACGAGCTGAACACGCCCTTAAGGAAAGCGTGCAGGAAAGACGGATCAGGCAGCTCGAACGTTCCAGTGAAATTGATGAATTTGTGGGGGATGACACTAAGATTCAGAAAATAAAGGAATTGATAAATGGTGTGGCTCAGGATGGAGAAACAACAGTACTCATAAGAGGAGAAACCGGCACAGGCAAAGAGTTGGTGGCAAAGGCCATACACAGATTGGGGGTTAGGAGTCAGTGGCCGTTTGTAACTACTGCGCTTGTAGAAAAAAATATTGAGACCATCGTATCCGAACTTTTCGGACATGAAAAAGGAGCTTTTACAGGGGCTGTTGACAGGCATTACGGATGTTTTGAAGAAGCTCACAAGGGGATTCTTTTTTTAGACGAGATAGGGGACCTGCCAGTAGACATACAGGCTAAGCTCCTGAGGGTTATTGAAGAAAAAAAAATCAGGCGTATGGGTGGCAACAAAGATATCAATGTTGATGTCCAGGTAGTGACAGCAACCAACCGTCCGCTTGAGGAGATGAAAGATGACGGCAGGTTTAGGGAAGACCTATATTACAGGCTCAATGTCTTTCCAATCCATTTGCCGCCTTTAAGAGAAAGACGGAAGGATATACCGCTGCTGGCAAAATACTTTCTTAGCCATTTAAGAAAAAAGGGTAAAACCCAAATCAAGAATTTTACTGATAATGCTGTTGAGCTAATACTGAACTATCGATGGCCTGGGAATGTCAGGCAATTGCAATCCGTGGTGACAAGCGCTGTCCTTGTTTGCGGGCTTGAAGGGAGCCAAAAAATAGCAAAAAGACATATTGAGCCTTTACTTTTGCCGCATTATGCACTGCATGGTAGCGATAGCCAGAGCGTATTCAAGACGCTTGCAGAAACCGAATTAAGGATGGCTGAAAATGCTCTCATTAGATCCGGAGGGAAAAAGACAGAGGCATGGAAATTGCTTAAGTACAAGAACAGGTTTTCAATGCTGAGGAGGGTGAAACGAATTATGAGCGAGCATCCTGACTTGGCAGAACAGTTTCCAGAGCTAAAAAAGAGCTATTCGTGAACAAGACTTGGAATGTTTGAGGAGATGTGAAGGTGAGAAAAACACTGATTGTTGATGACATACCTGAATATGTGGACACGATGGAGGCCTATCTTGAGGATAGATTTGATGTCCTGACGGCACAGAGCCTTGAAGAAGCGAAAAGCCTTCTTAAAGAGAATCAAATCGACCTTGCCATCATCGATATACGCCTTAACGAGGAAGATCCTGATAATAAAGAAGGCCTCGATCTGTTGAAGTGGCTTAGGGAAAGAATGCCGGAAGCGGGCGTTATTGTTATGAGCGCTTACAAGGAGTTTGACTATGCTGTGGAAGCGCTCAATGCAGGCGCAGATTATTTTATGCGAAAACCGATTGACCCTGATGAACTGAATTCAGTCATCGATAAGATATTCTCCAAGGATAGTAATGCAAAAAATGAAAGCGAATAATCCAATACTCCATTATTCCAGTCCTCCAATACTCCAGGTATTTATATGACCCTTCTTTTGCAGCTCATTTTGAACGGAATCGTCAATGCCGCAATTTATAGCCTCTTGGCCGTGGGATTTGGGCTGGTCTATCGTTCACTTCGCTTTTTTTACATAGCTTTTGGAGCCGTCTATATTGTTGCTTCCTACGCTGTATTTGCATTGGCCAACATGGCTGGACTCCCTTTGCTTGTTTCGATCATATTGGGTCTGCTCATTGGCGCGATATCGGGCGTAGTGATGGATAAGTCTGTATATCTTCCCCTTGAAAAAAGAAGCGCCTCAACAGGGGTGCTCTTCATCGCATCTCTCGGCATCTATATTCTGGTTGTAAATCTTGTAGCTCTATTTTTCGGCAATGAGGTAAAGATACTATCAATGGGAATAGAACCGTCATTCTCAATAGGAACTCTCGTGGTCACGAGGATGCAGGTGGTGCAGTTTTTTGTGGGCTGGATAGTTGTTATCGGGTTCTGGTTTATCATACGAAAAAATAATTTAATGAAGGGCATATGGGCAATGGGTGAAACGCCCGATCTTGTGGTGGTGCTCGGTCTGCCTTATAAGTTTATGAGGATGCTGGTTTTTGCGCTCAGTTCGGTATTTGCGGGCATTGCATCGCTTCTGACTGCACTGGATGTCGGCATCGATCCTCATGTCGGTATGCATGCCCTTCTCACCGGAGCAGTTGCAGTCCTTGTGGGCGGTGTAGATGTGTACAGGGGATGGATCGGAGGGGCAGTATTGCTTGCTGTGCTCCAGAGCATTGCTGTGTGGCAGTTTTCTGCGAGGTGGAACGATCTGATCACCTTCGGTATCCTGATTATTACGCTGTTGTTCAGGCCGCAGGGTCTGTTTTCTCCTAAGAGGCGAAGGGAAGAGAGATAATGAATTATATCCTGCATCTGCTGATAATGATCGGGATCTATATGATTCTTAGCTATGGGCTGAACCTGGTGGTGGGATTCGGCGGGCTACTTTCTCTCTGCCATGCAGTGTTTTACGGCATTGGAGCGTACGCTTGCACACTTCTGATGATGAAGTGCGGATTGCCTTTCCTTCCGGCTATCCTGCTCACAATATTAATCACCGGTATCTGTGCGTTGATCGTAGGTTTCCCGGCGCTGAGATTCCGAGGGGATTCTTTTGTAATTGTAACGCTCGGCTTTCAGATGATTGTTTTTACAGTGCTATACAACTGGGTTGATCTCACGAGGGGACCCTATGGCATTCCTGGAATTCCAAGACCTGTGATAGCAGGTTACGAGTTTACAACTCTTCCCGAGTATCTGATTATCGTGTGGACTTTTCTTATTTTAATAGCGGTAGTCTTATTCATAATCTACAAATCACCCTTCGGTCTTGCGCTCAAAGCCCTCAGAGATAATGAGATGGCAGCCGAGGGGCTTGGCAAGTCGCCGGTGCATCTTTTCCTTTATGCATTTGTTATCTCCGGCATGACCGCATCTGTGGCAGGCGGCTTGTATGCCACGTATGTCACCTATATTGACCCAACTTCATTTACTCTTGATGAAAGTATCTTTTTGCTCACGGTACTGCTGGTTGGAGGCACGGGGAACAGAATCGGCCCCTTTGTCGGAACTGTGTTTATGATCCTTTTACCGGAGGCATTAAGATTTCTCGGTATGCCTGATGCTGTGGCGGCCAACGCAAGGCAAATGATATACGGTCTTACTTTAATTCTCCTAATGTTTTTCAGACCACAGGGAATTGCGGGAAAATATATGGTTAGATAGAATGGAATGGTAATGATGGGGTTGGGGAGTAATGGAGTGTTGTCCTGATGAGAACAGAAGGGCTGAAGATTAAAAATCTGAGCAAGGCGATGAACGGCCTCAAGATTGTTGACCGGGTGACCGCGACATTTCTTCCAGGCAGGATAACCGCCCTGGTCGGTCCCAATGGAGCCGGCAAGACCACCTTATTTCATCTTATCACAGGTGAATTGAAACCAGACATGGGAGAGATATTTTATCGGAAGAAAAAGATAGCTGGCCTTCCTCCATACAAGGTTGCACGGAATGGAATAGGAAGGCTTTTTCAGGACGTGAGAGTATTTGAAAACCTTACCGTCTTCGAAAATGTTGCTTCGGCATGCTACAGCGAAAGGTCAGAAACGCCATGGTTTCCGTTTCTCCACATAAAAGGTTTGCGGTCCTTTAATAGAGACATTGCCGACAGGGTGATGTTCTGGCTTGAATTTGGGGGACTTGCTGATTTGAAGGACACACCTGCGTCTTCACTTTCTTATGGACAACAAAAAATCCTCGCAATTACCAGGATTATGGCGGCTGGTTTTTCTATTCTGCTTTTGGATGAGCCAACTGCGGGACTTAACCCTGTAATGATAAAAAGGGTGCTTAACATACTCAAAAAGATTATCAAAGAAGATAAGAGCAAAACGATTGTCCTGGTTGAGCACAACATGAGTGTAGTTACGGAAGTTGCTGACTGGGTTTATTTTATGAATGAAGGACGGATCTCTTTTTTCGGAAGAACCGACCATGTTCTGGGAGATCAAGAGGTAAGAGAGATCTATTTGGGATTATAACCGGGCAAATCAATTATGGAAATGTTACTTCAGATAGAAGGTATTGATGCATCATATGGAAAAAGGCAGATTCTGCACGAAATTTCCATGAACCTTTCACGTGGCGAAAAAGTTCTCTTGATAGGTCCTAACGGAGCTGGAAAGACAACTCTGCTGAAGACAGTTATAGGACTGTTGCCTCCCGGAAATGGCGCTGTCAATTATCTTGGTGAAGATATAACCGGCGATTCGGTGCGAACCAGAGTAAGAAAAGGCATTAGCTATTTATTACAAACAGAAAATATTGTGCCGGGACTTACGGTAGAAGAAAATCTTGCACTGGGGGGCTACTTTCTGAGTAAACAGGAATTGGAAAAGCGGAAGAACATGGTGCTTGATTCTATGGAATTCTTGAAGCCAAAGCTTAAAACCAGAGCCGGCCTTATGTCCGGAGGTGAGCGACAGGGGCTTGCGTTGAGCATGATATTGATGCGGAATCCGAAAGTCTTGCTTCTGGACGAGCCATCAGCCGGTTTAGCGCCAAAAGCAGCCAAAGAAATTATAGAAAGGTTGGACAAGATCCAGGCTGCTTTTCAGGTGGAAACAGTGTGCATGGTGGAACATAATCTTAAACTGGCCCTAAAATGGGCAACGAAAATTATCCTGCTCGTGCAAGGCCGCGTTGTCCTTGTTTCTGACTCTCCTAAGTCTTTCATTCAACAACCGGAAGAACTGGAAAAATATTTCTTTGAACAGGTGTGAAGGCATCAGTTCCCTTTCGCGATACATTCCATACAAACTAACCCAAATTCCAAGTGAACTCCTGCTCCTTAACGTTCTGAAATATATCATAGGCATTCATCCATAATATTTTTTTTATACTGCGTGAAATATTTTTCACGATACGACGTCTTTACTTCATAAATGATTAATCAAAGTCCGATATAGTTATTCTTCATATCATTTTTCCGTCTTTTTTCATGAACCGTGCTTTTATATGGGTAGTGGCAAGGTAATCACATAGCATGCGGGCCCGCAATGCGGTTAGTAAAGTCTTATGAAAAAGTTATCATGTTGTCATCAGAAAGAACGTTTGGGGAATAATATGAAAGCTAAAAAATCAAAATCCGCCAAGGAGATTCTAACCAGGTTTTACGAGGCCACGGATACCTTTTCCGAGTATCGTAAAAAGTCGGCAAAAGTGGCTCACGAAATGTTGGGCAAGGTACTGCAGGATGTGGAGTTACAGCGAGAACTCAGCATCGAATATGAAGTGGTGGAGATAAAGAAATATCCTGCCAGATTACCGTTCCCGGGCTGGGCGCGCCACCTTTCTTATGTGCTCACTGATCCGGACAACAAATATTCTGAACTGGTTAAGGAAAAAATATATAGCATGTGCCGCGATCTCTATCTGGAGTTTGTTAAAGAGACAGATGACCGCAACCTTACAAAAGCACTTAAGAGCGAGGGGAGTGTGCCGATCCTTTCAGATATGGCAAAGGACCTCTGGATAGGCGGTCATAAAGAGAAGCCACGTTCAGATGACCAATTGGGCAAATCAAAATTAAAGGAGGTGTGCTAATGGCTAATAAAAAGAATAATTCTCAAGCTGAAAAATTTGAGGACCTGCTGGATAAATTCACCAATGCGAATACAATTTCTTTAAAGGAAAAAAACTATGGTGATCTAGTTAGGGTCGGCGGCATTATTAATAATATTAGAATCATAAAGTCAAAAAGGGGCGATTTAATGGCCTTTTTTACCCTGGAAGATCAGCATGGAACTGTTGAAATCATAATATTTTCTTCAGTTTATGCAGCGGTTCAAGAAATTCTGTTTGAGGATAACGCTGTCATTATACAGGGACAGGTAAAAAGGGATGAGAATTCTGTAAAAATT
>VMSQ01000142.1 GCA_013792055.1 Desulfobacteraceae bacterium | reverse complement strand
GAGCGATTTTTTGCGAAGAAATGTGCCAAGATCTTGATGCAGCAAGGTTTGTGAAAAGCGTAGGCATACCAATGGATATGTCGAGACTTTTCGCAAGTCCTTGATGCGCAAGAGATTGGTGCAGGTCGAGTAAAAAATTGCTCAATTTGGTTCAAATATTATAGAATTATAATCGAACGACTTTAATTAGTAATAGATAATCACTACATAAATAACTTAAATAACTGATGGGCAATAGTCAATACGCGAATTATTAGAATCAGAAGCTCACACTCCCAGCCGATTTGTTTTATAAAGCTAAAGTGTTATAATCAAAAGATTAATAGAGAAAAGATTTGCCAGTATTTTTCAGGGTATGGTCATCGCGCATATAATTGGGTTGGCTGCTATTGCGTTTAATAGCATCGAAGCCTTCAGGATCATAAGGTTCAATTTCATAGTCAGGAGCCTGGTCGGGTCTGGTTTCTTTACAGAGAACTATATGTTTTTCAAGCTTTGCTATGGAAAATGAAACAAGTTCCTTTAAGAAACCAAAAGCATGCCTCATTTGATGAAAGCCGTATTTTTTCATCAAAGCATAGCCATTAACTGCATCGTCCTCGGACTTTTTATTTGGTTTTTCCTGACTTGTTGTACATGCAGTCTGTATGGAGGGTATTTTAAGTTTTTTGTTTATTTTTTCTAAAAGAAGATTGGCGATATTGTGGGATACCATACCAAGATCAACAGAATAGTTTTTCTGAATATTAGCTATAGAAGGCAAGCCTGCATCAACGACCATTATGCCCGGATTAACAAGTTGAGCAAGAGTTATTCCAAATAAGGCTTCGGCATGTGTCAAAGCTAAGAGCCCTGACATACTATATGGCGCAGAAAGTCCCGCCATAGGCATTGTTGAAACATAGATGGGAATGCCCTTGCGAACACACGATAGAAATGGCTCTATCATTCCTTCTATAACATTCAATGGGCTGTTTATAATAGAAAACTGTATTGTCAGTTTTCCTCTGGTTTCATGAACCTGCTGAGCTCTTGCTATGCCTTCGTCAGTTACGGCGGCAACGTATATTGGCTTTGAACAATTTTCAATTATTGTATCTATTACTTTTACTTCCTGGTTTCTTATCAGTACCCCTCTTGCCATAAAATTTATTACTTCTGTTTCATTTACTATTTTTGCTATTTTTGTAAGGTGTTCGAAGGTAGGGACTACCAGTTCATCTGTGTCATCATCATAGACAAATGGTGCTGTACCTCCAACACCGAAAGAGTTTTCTGGGATCCAGTATTTGTCCCTTTTAGGGGTAATGTTGATTGCCTGTTCAACTAGTGGACTCAGAATATGAATGTGTCCGGTAGTTTCATCAAAAGCAGCCAGACCGGTATCTTCAAAGACCTGTCTGACTTCTGCAGAGTTGCATTTAACTCCTACTTCTTCCAGAATCTTTAATGCGTCTTGATGCACCTTTTCCAAAAGATTACAGTTTTCGAGATCCATTTTTTCTCCAAAAACTCGCGATGTCGCATTCATGTGTCGTTATTAAAACTAGCTCCATGGAAAAGGACTGTGTGAGACAGGATGGAGCTCGCCTTTTGCATAACGTTCAAATCTGAAAGGTTTGAGCAGACTCTGCTTTTCTCCTGTAATTTCTTTGGCAACCAGTTTGCCGACACCGATCATTTTGTAACCATGATTGGAATCAAGAATCATATAACAATTATCTTTCATCGTATCGAAAATAGGGAAATTATCAGGTGTAAAGGCGCCAAGGCCTCCGGATGGCTCATTCTTGTAATATTGATATTTATCCTCATACCTTTTCTGACAGTGAGCGAGAGCAGATGTCCACATATGAACAAATTCAGGTCCTACAACAAAATCAGGAGAATCAATACCATATGGATCTACTTTAACTTCTCCTTCTACAATATATGGAGCGGCTCCTCCCTGAACACCGTTGAAATGAAAGTCAGGCTTATAATATATGCCCCACATTTCGTCAGTAATAAGCGAGCCGTCCTCACTTGAATATAATGGTGCGTCAGTATCAACATGAATTACCGGCGGCATCTTTCCTTCGTTATTCATTGCATATTCAGGTGGGACTCCAAGGGTTCCCTCAACAAGACACAAGTATGTCCACATTTTAGCGTTTTTATGAATATTACCATCATTATCTTTTATATCGATTTTATTTGGCAGACCTATCATATCCCAAAAGCTTTTAGCCCAAGGTCCTGCGCCAATTATTACATAGTCACATTTGATATTGCCTTTTTGTGTTTCAACAGCAGTTACGGTATTATTATCTGTTTTTAATCCGGTTACCTTAACCCCTGTAAGAATTCTTACGCCTTCAGCTTCTGCCTTGTCGGCAAGGCGATAAAGTGATTTTGTATTGTGTGCATAGCCACCTTTTAATTCATGCAAAACAGATGTAATGTTTTTAGCCTGCCAGTCATGAAAAATATTTTCTCTCATATATTTCAGACAGTCTTTTTCTCCCTCTATAAACAATGAATCATAGCCTATCTCTTGTTGCTGTTTATGAATTTCAGTCACATCTGCGTGCATAGGTTCGCAGGATATCTGCATATAGCCTACCGGATGATAACCGTATCCTTCTACATCTTCTTCCCAAAGAGCAACGCTATGAGCCATGAGTTCACGCATGGCCGGCTGAAAATAGTTGTTTCTTATAATACCACAGGCAATACCTGAAGCACCTGCTCCGATCGCTGCCTTATCGATAACAAGTATATCTTTGCCGGACCCGGCTTTTTTTTGTTTTAATTCCTTTGATAGATGATATGCGGTGCTTAATCCGTGTATGCCGGCACCAATGATTATATATTTATATTTTGTTGGAAAAGACATTTAATATACCTCAATGAATAGTTATAACGGTTCAAGGTTACCAACCTTTAACCATGAACGGTTGTGAATATTTTTACTTAAAAGGATCCCATCTAACGGTTTGTTTTTCATAGGAGGGAGGAAATTGTTTTAAAAATTCATCATAGTAATACAATTCTTTAAAAGAAGCGAAGGGCAAACCATAAGCAGCTTTTGGTCTTATTTTAAATTCCTGGGGGTCAATTTTATCAGCAATGAGTTCATCCATGATATCATCCATGCCAACACCCATAGCAAACCTTAGTTTTTCACGATTGGCAATTTTTTCTGGAAGGATATCTCTAAAGGCCTCTCTCAGGATGTACTTTTCAATCTGTTTTTCTCCATAAATTTTCCAGCTCATGGGTATTTTTTTACTGAAATCAACTATTTTTTTATCTAAGAATGGAGTCCTATACTGAACGCCATTGGCCATCCAGGCGCGATCCAGTCGCCTTAATGCTGTATTATAGGCTATTTCCAATAGCTTTTGGGCTAGACGTTCCCTTTGCTCTTCACTTTTAACTTTTGGGTTTTTTAGAACCATGCGATAACCGCCAAACAGTTCATCGGCCCCTTCGCCAACAAGAACACAGTTTGTGTGTTCTTTAACCATTTTGGAAACATAATAGTTGGAAATAATGCCGGAGATACAGTCTTCATCGAAGCTTTCCAGATACCAGACCGCATCGCTGATGAAATTTTCAACATCTGAATCAGTGATTAAATATATGTGGTGTTCAAGCCCTAAAAATTCTGCCATTAACTTTGCATTTTCCAGATCCGGACCCGGAGCTTTTTTAACTGCACCAGTAAAGAGTTTTAGATTTGGGTTAAATTCTTTGGCTACGGCTGCTATAATAGAACTGTCCAGACCGCCGCTTAGCGAGATGCCACCTACACCGTCCATTCTTATTTTGACGGCTTCGATTAAAAGATCCCTTAAAATGTTGGTAGCCTCTTTCATATTGTTAAATTCAGGAAATTCAGGAGAATAGGATTGAAATTCTTTCATTCCCTTCTTTGAGCTGTATATGTTGCCGGGAGCAAGTTCCTGTATATTAAATTGAACATGATCTTTTAATCCCTTCATTTCTGAGCTGAAATAAAAAATATCACTATCTATTCCAAAGAACAGGGGTCTTGCTCCAACGTGATCTCTCGCTAGAATTACCTCCTCATCCTTTTCAACGATAGCACAGGAAAAGCTTCCATAAAGCCGTGAAAAACAATCTCTTTCATATTTTTCATAGTATTGTTTAAAAAGTTCTATATCACTTTGTCCCTTAGGTCTCTCATTGTAAAGTTCTCCGTCAAAAAGTATATAAGGAAGTTCTGCAATTGAAGTACAATAAGTTTTATCGGGAGTTAAATTGATTTCATTGGCTCCCAAAGCACCTCTGTCGTCTGTAAGAGTCCGTAAGATACTGTTGTCTGAACCACGATGACGCATATACTTCAGCATCTTACCTACTTGCTTTGTGGCATTGATACTAATTCTTCCATGCTGTGATATAATACCTGCTATACCCGGCATATTTTAGCCTCCCTATATATTATTTAATTTACAACTTAGGTTACAAAAATTTTCCCAAGGTTTGCTGTTGTAAGTGGATCGTCCATATACATTCTTAGACGGTTTTGCTTTATGGATTCCATTCCTCTTTCGTCATATATCGGCATTTCAACTTCAGGGGCATCATCAGGACTAATTTTTTCTGCGATTGCAATGCTTTTTTCAAGTTTTTCTAGTGAGAAATCAATTAGATAGCGAAGGAAAGAAAATGGATGCCGGATCATATGAAATCCATATTTCAGGCATAAAGCCTGACCTTTTTTTGCATCATCATATGCCTTAGGCGTGGGATGTTCTTCATTAGTTGTTCCTGCGCTTTGAAATGTTGGTATATCAAGAATTAGATTGAGATGGCTCATAAGGATATTCAGTAAATTATGGCTTGTTAGACCGTAATTGGGATTATATTCTATCCTGGGATCGGCAATGGTCGGAAAACCTGCATGCACGCATGTTACACCAGGATTGAGTAATTGAGCAGCACATATGCCGAACAAAACTTCTGCATGTGTCATAGCAAGAACCCCATTATAACAATAAGGCGCACTTATGCCGGCCATGGGCATTGCTGATATAAATACCGGTAAGCCGGCCTTTACGACTTTTACAAAATGTTCTGAGAAGTTTTCATTGACCTCAAGGGGGGGGGCGGGTCAGGCAGAAAACAATCATAATATTCTTTCTTTTTTCATGAAGTTGCACTGCCCTTGCAAGAGATCTGTCTGAGGTTACAGCAAAATAAAGCGGCTTGTTACAGTTCTCATCCATTATATTCATTTGCTGGACTTCATCTTTTAATTTTACACCTCTGCCCATACCGCTTACTATATTATTTTTTTCGGCAGTTTGAGCGATACGAACCACATGGTCTGCTGTAGGAATAATGCCCCCTTTTCCTGCTTTGTCATCATAAACATATGGCGCAGTTCCGCCTATAAAAAAACTGTTCAGAGGGACAAAAAAATCATTTAGACCCGGAACATTATTAAGACATCGCTTAACCAATTCAGAAGTGACAAATATCCTGTCTTCATATAAAACCGCCAGGCCTTCAGATTCATACTTCTTATAGGCTTCTTGAATTTCCGGCTGTTTACAACCTACTCCGAGATTTTCGAGTATCCATAATGCATCTTCATGTGTCTGAAGAAGCATTTCTACTGTATTTTTACCTATCAAAGTCTTAGAAGTTTCTATTTGTTCCTTGTTTAATGGTTTAACCAATTGTTTCTCCTTGTTCCTTACTAAAGCATTCCAGAAACATTAGCTTTTGCTGTGTGCTCCCTTGCCAACCCAGGGCTCTTGAAATTATTTATGAGTTGGTTTTTGTTATCTTTTTTTCTATGCCCACACTTTGGACATCTCTTAAAGCCATATTTAGCTTCTCTGGATGGCAGATTATAACTGTGTTTACATTTAGGGCATTTCATTGTTTTTACTGGCATTTTACTTCCCCCCTTAAGTTACTTTATAGGTTTAGTAGTTATAATAAAGAATGATAGTAAAACATTATATTATCTAAATTAATTTCAACTGAAATAATCTAAGATGAATATTTTATAGTGTCAAGTGATTTGTAAAGATATTTGTTTTGCTGAAATATTTAGAGTTCTAATGAAATGGATATTGGATGGGTTTGTAAGATGTTATTCAACATCTAGATGTTGTACATCGAGCATATCGGTGAGTTTTGTGAGAGAAAAAATTATTTGATCTAATTCATCTTTAGTTAGTTTTTTCAGACCGTCAATAATTTTCTGCTGGATGGGGGGCGGGGCATTCTTGGCAAGATTTTTGCCTGAATCTGTGAGTTCTATGGTAATAACTCGTCTATCAGGTGAATTTCTGAACCTTTTCACAAGACCTTTTTGTTCCAGCCGATCAACAATTCCAGTGACAGTGCTTGATTTAACCATAATGTACTTAGCTATCTGGGAAGGGGGGAGGTGACCATTTTCGTATAATGATATAAGGCAATTAAGCTGCGGCGCGCTTACCTGATATTTTTTGTTTAATTCTTTAGTGTAAAATTCTCCTGCCTGCATCAACTTGCGAATAGAGAATATTATTTCCTTTGCGCGATGTTCTGTTGGCATTTCAGCTCGTTGTAATTGCAAGTTGTTTGTATATATTTATTAAAAATTACTTATTAAATAATTATTTGTTAAAATTCAAGGATAATAATAAAAAAAATAATTTTATCTAAAAATATTGCAAAAGTGAATATTAAGCAATGAAACTTTATTTTTTTCCTTTATTTTTCATTTTGCTTCTAAGGCTGAGCCATTGCTCAACTCGTTGTTTAATAATTTTTTCATAACCCCTGTCAGTTGGGAAATAGTATCGCTGATTTTGTAGCTCTTCAGGCAAATATTCCTGCTGAATAAATGCGTCTTTAAAATTATGTGCATATTTGTAGTCTTTACCGTATCCAAGATTTTTCATCAGCCCTGTTGGTGCATTCCTTATATGTAGAGGAACAGGAAGTGTCCCTGTATTTTTGATAATATCTTTTACTTTCCCAGAGGCTATATATATGCTGTTACTTTTAGGAGCAGTGGCAAGATAAACAGCGGCCTGCACAAGAGCTAACTCGCCCTCTGGATGACCGAGAAATCTAAAGGCTTCCATTGCGTTCAAAGCAACTTCAAGAGCATGGGGATCGGCATTTCCCACATCTTCAGAAGCGAATCTTACCATTCTGCGAGCTAGAAACAACGGGTCTTCACCTGAAGAAAGCATGCGTTCGAGCCAATAGAGAGCTGCGTCGGGATCACTTCCACGCAGGCTTTTGTGAAAGGCGGAAATAAGATTATAGTGTTCCTCACCGGATTTGTCATAAACAAGACTTTTTTTCTGAAGAGCAGACTCTAAATCTTTAATAGTTATATGTTGCTGTTCCTCTTTATCTGAAATATCTTTTTTTGTTAATAGAAGCGAGGCTGCTATTTCAAGGTTGTTTAAAGCTGTACGCGCATCTCCATCTGCTATTTGCATAAGATATGCGAGGGCATCTTTGGATAAAGCAAGGTTTAAATTTCCAAGACCTCTTTCTTTGTCTTTAAGCGCTCTATTAATTATGGCATGGATGTCATCCTGCGAAAAAGTCTTTAAGACAATTACACGGCATCTTGACAAAAGTGGCGCTATAACTTCAAAGGAGGGATTTTCGGTTGTGGCTCCGATCAGGGTTATCAGGCCGCTTTCAACGTGATGAAGAAATGCATCCTGCTGGGCTTTGTTGAATCTGTGTATTTCATCTACAAAGAGGATGGTTTTTTTTCTATAAAGTCTTTGCTGATTTTTTGCATCCTCAATAACAGATCGGATTTCCTTTATTCCTGAAAGAACAGCGGAAAATTGAACAAAATAAGAGCTTGTTTCGCCTGCAATTATCCTGGCAAGGGTTGTTTTACCGCACCCGGGAGGGCCCCATAAAATCATTGAGAAAATCCGGTCTTTTTCAATGGCGGTATAGATAAGGCTTCCTTTGCCGACAACATGTTTTTGACCTACGAACTCATCAAGATTCTTCGGCCGCATTTTTTCCGCAAGAGGTCTTGATGCCTGTGCCGCTTCTCGCGCTCTTTGTTCAAAGATGTCCAATTTATCCTTTCTTTTTACCGAATTCTATCTTTCCTGTTCTCTGGCGGAAGATCAGCTTTATGGGGGTCTTGTCTAATTTCGCCTGTTCCCTGATCTGGTTGATAAGATATCTCTTATATGAAAAATGAACTGCGTCAGGATAGTTAACAAAACAGACGAAAGTAGGCGGTTTTGCGGTTACCTGGGTAGCATAATAAAATTTAAGTCGTTTTCCCCGGTGAAGTGAAGGCTCGGTTTTTTTGATCGCCAGCTCCATTATCCTGTTTAATTGCCCAGTTGTTATACGCGCTGCATACTGGCTGTAAACTTCATCAACATACGTGAATATCGCTGGAACTCTGAGACCTGTAAGCGCAGAGATGGTAATGGCCGGCGCAAAACTTAAAAATTTTGACTCCATCCTTAATTGTTCATAATATCTTTTTGCGGTTTTACTGTCTTTTTCAACAAGATCCCATTTATTAAGCAGCATTATGCAGCCGCAACTTCTCTCAAAAGCATAGCCCGCAATAGTTATGTCCTGTTCTGTAATTCCATCGTTTGCATCCATGACGATAAGGGCGACATCACATCTATCAAGGCTCCTTAAGGCTTTGATTACAGAAAACTTTTCAATTTTATTTGATACTTTTCCCTTGCGTCTGATGCCGGCGGTATCTATGAGAAGATATGACTTTCCGTTTATATTGCAGACAGAGTCAATGGCATCACGAGTTGTTCCCGGAATATCGCTTACAAGCAGGCGTTTTTCGCCAAGGATGTGGTTTATTAAAGATGATTTGCCAACGTTAGGCCTTCCTACCACTGCTAATTTTATCATATCTTCCGTTTGCTCTGGGGCAGATTTTGGGAATGCAGATACCAGGTCATCAAGAAAATCATATACACCATAGCGGTGTTCAGCAGAAACAGGATACAATTTGTCTATACCAAGGCTGTAAAAGTCATAAAGAGATGTCTCCTGTTCAAGGCCGTCTATTTTATTAACAACATAAAAAACCGGCTTTTCCGTAGCACGGAGAATTTCGATAATATCTTTATCATAAGGCGATATCCCGGCCTTGCCATCAAGCAGAAAAATTATAACATCAGCATCTTCTATGGCCTGGAGCACCTGAAAGTGGATTTCATTTACGAAATCATCCTTATCATCACTCAAAAATCCACCTGTATCAACCAGGGTAAAAACGACGTTATCCCAGGTTGCATCGCCGTAATTCCGGTCTCTTGTAACACCAGGGAAATCATCGACAATGGCATCTCTCGACTTAGTAATACGGTTGAAAAAGGTGGATTTGCCGACATTTGGGCGGCCAACAATTGCAACAATAGGTTTCATGGTTTCATATACATTTCTATAGGCTCTCGCAAAAATAAATTAGCGGAGTGTGCGCTTCAGCTTCAGGTATAATCAAATTCAAACCATGAAAAACTCACGCATAAGATATCGTAAAGAAAGAACTTGCCACGAATGGAAACAATAGTAACAGTTCAAAAAGTCCTTAAACAATCAACGACAAGATCCTGCAAGGTTCTTTCTTAACGATATCTAATACGCTCAAACAGTTTCCTGTTTTGAATTTGATCACACCTGAAGCTTACGCTTAGCAGGTTTGTTTCATATTATCTAAAGTGCTACGAGTTTTGTAAATTTCCGATAAATATTATAGTTGTTTCATTTTAAAATTATATGATAAGTGACATGTCTATATCTTTCAACAATAAAGATTGATAGCTTCATAAAAAAGTCCAACAAATAAAAAAAAATAACAGTTCAGCCACAAAGACACAAAGTATGATAATACTTGGTATTGAAACATCCTGTGATGAAACTGCTGCATCAATAGTCGTTGACGGCTCTGAAATTTTATCTTCCGTGGTGTCTTCTCAGGTGGATGTGCATTATAAATATGGCGGTATTGTGCCTGAGCTCGCCTCAAGAAAACATATAGAAGACATTGTTCCAATTGTAAAGGAAGCTGTCACCAAGGCCGGCATTAATTTTAAACACATTGATGCATTGGCTGTAACCCAGGGGCCTGGGCTTATAGGCTCATTAATAGTAGGCCTTTCATTTGCAAAATCTTTTGCATATACACTGGGCATTCCATGGATTGGCATTAACCACCTTGAGGGTCATATAAATTCTGTTTTTCTGGAATCAAATCCACCGAAATTTCCTTTTGTATCACTTTTGGCTTCAGGCGGTCATACAGGCATCTATTATGTTAAATATCATACAGATATTGAACTTATGGGGCAGACAAGAGATGATGCTGCCGGCGAGGCCTTTGACAAGGTCTCCAAAGTGCTCGGTCTTGGCTATCCAGGCGGAATAGAAATTGACAGGCTGGCTAAAAAGGGTGACCCAGCGAAAATTGTCTTCCCGAGAACTTACCTTGATAAGTCTGATTTTGACTTCAGCTTCAGCGGCATAAAAACCGCTGTAAACCGGTATATCCAGACTCACGGTGATGAATATAAAGATCAGATTCCCGATATTATAGCAGGATTTCAGGAGTCGGTCGTTGATGTCCTTTCATACAAAGTTTTAAATGCAGCAATGGAAAAGCGTTGTGATCAGATTTCTATTGTTGGAGGCGTGGCAGCGAACAGCAGATTAAGAGAAAGGGTCATTAAGGATGCTGAAACAAAAGGTATTAAAGTACACATACCTTCAATTGATCTCTGCGGGGATAATGCAGCCATGATTGCAGCTACAGGCTATCATTACTTAAAGAATGGGAAGGCTTCAGATATTAGTGATGATGTATATTCAAAAATGACGGCTTCGTAACAAGTCCATCTGCGGCGTTGTGCTTCATCTTTCGTCATTGCGACGTACTGTTAGTACGTCTCATTCCTCAAGATTCGCACGCCTTGCATATGAACTTGTTACGAAGCCGTCGATTTGATGACTTTTCTCTCGTTCCCACGCTGGAGCATGGGAACCAGGCACGTTCAATTTTTATTGCTCTCTAACCTTGAACCGTGTACCCTGGAACTGTGAACCTGAGTAGTTACACTCATTGTTTTCAACTTTCAGTGAAACTCCGTGTCGTTCCGTGGTGAACTTTTAAATATTTTTCTTTTGTTTTTAGTATTCTTTTTACAGACTCTTTTCCTTTAGCCTTAATATTTTTAGAATCCTTAAGTCCCTTTAGAATTTTCTCATATGCGATTTCTATATTCGGCCCTTTGTGGCAGATTAGAGCAATGTCGATATCTGCCGAAAGTAGCTGTTCTATGATAGTTTTGATGTCATAATTACCTTTAATCGCTCCCATGTCCAGATCATCTGTCATGACTATTCCATCAAAGCCCATACTATCCCGAAGAAGATCTTTTGCAATTTTTATTGAAAGACTTGCAGGCTGTTTATTGTCTATTTTATTGTAAAGTATATGAGACAGCATAATTCCAGCCACATCATGTTTTATGGCTTCAGCAAACGGCAGAAGATCACTTGATTCTAAAGTGTGAAGGTCAATATCAAGTGGAGGCATTTCAATGTGTGAATCCAGCACTGTTCGGCCAATGCCAGGGAAGTGCTTTGCAACAGCCATTATCCCATTTCTTTGAAGGTGCTCTATTACCGCTGCTCCCAGCTTTGATACCCATTCCGGATCATAGCCGAATGCTCTCTTTTTCATAATACTTTTAGTGCAGTCAAATGCTACATCCAGGACAGGCGCCATGTTCATGTTTATCCCAACATTTTTCAATTCAGAGGCGGTTATTTCTGCAAAATGCCGGGCATCTTCTTCATCTTTAATATTCGGGTTCCCTGGAAACTGCGTAAAAGGCTCTTTCAGCCTGGCTACCTGTCCTCCTTCCTGATCAATTGAAATGAATAGTGATGGTTGGCCACATTTTGCTGCATAATTCTGAACCGACATACACAGGTCTTTTATTTGATCAGGATTTACTATATTTCTGGAAAACAGAATGATTCCTCCAGCCTTAATTTTATCAATGAGAAATTTTAGATCATCATTGAGTCTGGTTCCATCAAAGCCTGCCATCAAGCGCTGCCCGGCCAGTTGTTCATTTGTAAGTGTTGAAATATCCATTGGATTCCCTTATTTTCTTAATTGATACTTTCGTACAGCTTTGTTGTGATCATTAATATTGGTTGAGAAGATATGAGTAGTGTCTTTCTTTGAAACAAAATAGAGAAAATCAGTATCAGCTGGGTAAAGAGCAGCTTCTATTGCCTTTATCCCTGGGTTTGCAATTGGTCCTGTTGGAAGGCCATGGATCAGATAGGTGTTATAGGGAGTTGGTGTTTCAAGATGTATTTTTTTTATATTGCCGTCAAAGTCCTTTATCCCATAAATAACCGTAGGATCACTTTCAAGCCGCATATTCTTCTTTAAGCGATTGTGAAAAACAGATGAGATAATATTTCTTTCTTCAGGATCGCCCGTTTCCTTTTCAATAATGGATGCAAGCGTTACTATCTGATGAATTGAAAGTCCAAGTTTTTTTGCTTGTTCTTTAAAAGCAGAAGTAAAAACAGAGTTGAATCGGTTAACCATTGTAAATATAATCATTCCAGGAGTTATGGTTTTGGGGAAATAATATGTATCAGGGAAGAGATATCCTTCAAAAGTTTCAGCATCAATTCCTTCTTCGTGCACAAGAGATGAATCATTTGCCGCCCTTAAGAATTCTTCCTCTTTCCATAAACCTGCTCCGGCAATGTTTGAGGCAATCTGGTTAAGGCTATAACCTTCCGGGATAGTCAGTTTGTAAAGGCGCACCTTCCCACCTACCATTATCTGAAATATTTTATTAGGTGGCATAGAAGAGGAAAGAAGGTATTCTCCGGCTTTTATTTTTTTATCATATCCTTTAATGCGGGCAAGCAGGTTAAATTTGTGCGGTTCTTTTATAATATCATCTTTATGCAGTCTTTCTGAAAAGGACTTAAAGTCCTGGCCGGGGTTGATGATTATAAGTTTTTCATTATGATCAATGCTTGATGCGGGTATGTCTGCATAGATAAAGATATCAAGTATAAAGCAGAACAGACCGGAAAATAACAAGAAAAGTGTTGTAAAGATAATTGCCTTAAAATCCTTCAAACTATCAATCGCTCCATATGATGGCTTTGGGGCATGATTTTTCTTTCACTTACTGTTTATATCCGATTTTTCGCAGAAGTTCTTTCCTTGCCTGAACATCATCTTCAGTTTCTATGCCCTTTGAAGCAAATCCGTCAATTACTCCCAGTATTCCCCGACCAAGCTGGGTTTCTGCAATGATGACCTCCACTGGATTTGCTGTTGCGCAGAATATACGACAAACTTCAGTAACATTTTTGATAGCGTTCAAAACATTAATAGGGAATAGATCTTTCATAAAAACAATGAAACTGTGGCCCGCAGAAAGATTATAGGCATTTTTCTTTGCCAGCTCAATTAGCTCTTTATCCGTGCCCGCATACCTTACCAGGCATGACTCAGAGGCTTCACAAAAACCTATGCCGAATTTAGCCATTGGAACTGAGTTCACCATAGCTTCATATATATCTTCAACAGTCTTGATAAAATGTGAGTGCCCTAAAATCATGTTAAGCCCATCCGGTTTTTCAATTTTGACGATTTTGATTTCCATACAAACCTCCGCTTTTATTGCAGAATTTCCCTTATTTTTTCAGACAACTGATTTAAGTTGAATGGTTTTTGAATAAAACCATCACAACCGCGGTCTAATATTTCTGCCACCTGACTGTCTAAACTGTATCCGCTTGTAAGAAGCACCTTAGCGTTAGGGTTGATCTTTTTTATTGTGTCGAAGATTTTTCCACCACCCATAGTAGGCATAATCATATCCAGAAGGACGATGTCTATCTTATCCATATTGTTTTTGTAAATTTCTACAGCCCCTTTTCCATCTATAGCTGTTAATATCTTATAACCGATGGTTTTTAGCAATTCACTGCCTACTTCAAGTATATCCTCCTCGTCATCAATCATAAGCACCGTTCCCGTTCCTTTAATTAATTTTTCGGAGGTTTTAACAGCTTTCTGGAGCTTTATTTCAGAAGCAGGAAGATAAATCCTGAATGTTGTTCCCTGGTGCATTTTGGAATCGACATCAATATATCCGTTATGAGCCCTTATGATTCCATATGTCGCAGCCAGCCCAAGACCTGTTCCCTGGCCAATGCCCTTTGTTGTAAAGAACGGTTCAAAAATACGTTTCATTGTATTTTTATCCATACCCTTGCCTGTGTCTGCAACCGATAACATTACATAGTTGGCTGGTTTTGGATCATAAGGTTTTCCCTTAATATTTTTGTGGGAAGTATTACTGGTTGTCAAGGTAAGTTCGCCGCCTTCTGACATTGCGTCGGCGGAGTTAAGATAAAGATTCAATAGAACCTGCTCAATCTTTCCCTGGTCTGCCTCTATTGCATATAAGTCATTATCAAGCTCACGACGGATTGTGAATTCCTTTCTTGTTCTACCAAAGGTCTCCGAGGTTTCTTCAACCAATTGATTTAAATCAAGCGGCTTGACTTTATCTATACCCTTTCTGGCATATCCAAGAAGCTGATGGGTAAATTTAAGCCTGCTTTTAACCATTTTTTCTATGTTTTTGAGCCTTGCATAATTTGAATTGGCAGGGTCGGTTTCAAAAAGCATCAAGGAGGTATATCCTTGTATGCCCATTAGCAGGTTATTAAAATTATGGGCAATACCGCCAACAAGTGTACCTATTGTTTCTATCTTTTGTGCCTGTAGAAGTTGAACTTCTATTTTCTTTTTTTCTTTTTCTGCTTGCTTGCGCTGGATAAGGCTCCACATATCATGAATTAATAATGTAAGCTGGCGGACGTCCGATGCATCGTAATCATTTTCTTTATTTCCCAGGCCTGCAACGATAATAATACGATTGCCTTCAAAGAACGGGACGTTCATGTGACGAATTATTTTTATATGACCTTTTGGAAGCCCTTTTTTAAAAGGGTTGGGAGCAGAATAATTGTTGGTAATAATGGCCTTTCGCTGTCGAACAGCTTCCCCCCATAAACCCATTGTTTCCATAGGGTAGGTTAGGGGTTTATCGCTAATAGCGCATTGTTCTACTGTATTTTTTGACCAGGAGTGCATATTAAGAATAGTCTCGTCATTGTTCATAAATGTGAGATAGCCAATTTTGCTCTTAGTGAGCTTAACTGCAGCTTCGAGAGCGAAGTCCTTTATCTTTTGTAATGACGCCTCAGTCATTTGGTTGAGTTTAAGCAGTATCTTTAGACGAGATTCATTAAAACGTATAGTCTCTTCTGCCTGTTTACCGGCGGTGATATCACGAACTACTCCGACTATGCCGCAAATTTCCGAATTAGTGTTTCTTAGCGGGAAAAACAGTTGAGAAATAAAACAGCTTTTTCTGTTATTAAAAGGCAGGGGAACATCTTTTTGCCTGACGACTTCGCCTTGCATTGCCTTCCACATAATTTCATCCATACCGTCTTTTGTCAGATCAGGAAAAATTTCCCATGCGCTTTTTCCACCGCCAACAACTTTCTTACGTGGAATCTGGCATATCCTTTCCATTGCCTTATTCCAGTGTGTAAAGCGGAAGTTAGAATCCAGAACCATTATGCCGTCGCTTATGTATTCAAGGATGTTGTTGTAAAGCTCCTCGTTCTCAAGATGATTTTCCTTCATCTGTTTAAGCTCAAAAGCTATTTTTTCCAGTTCTTTTACTCTTTGTTCCAATTCTTCATAGCTCGGCTTTTTCAGCATTTGACGATCTCCAATTAGACTAAAGAACAAAAAAGACAGAAATGCAAAAGATTATATGCGTTCAATCTAAAATGCCTGATTATGCAATATACTGAAATTATTAACTTAAGAATGTCAACTCAAGTTTCCTGCCCATCTAAGAAATTTATACCATAATGAGATTACATCCGCAATTATTTCTAAAATGAGTTTGTAAATTTCTGATTAAAGTATTAAGATTTATCACCTCGCAAAAAAAAAGGATGTTTTTAAACCACAATTTATTAATGCGGAGCTTTCTATCATGAAATTTAAATTAGTTATCTGTATTTTATGTTTGCTTGTTTTTTTAAATGCACAGCAGGTGTTATGCAAAGATTCATCCATGCGTCAAGATTCAAAATCGCAGGAATCGAATATTTTACTTGATAAGATTATGAATAGCGTTGAGAAAAAGTATGCAGTCGCTGGATTTTCTGCTTGTTTTGTTCAGGAGTCGACATTAAAGGCAATGGGTATAACGGATTCTGCGTCGGGCAAAATAACGGTCAAGCGTCCGGGCAAGATGAGATGGGAGTATGAAGAGCCTGAGAGTCAGATTATAGTTACAGATGGTAAGAATCTATGGGTCTATAGACCGGATGATAATCAGGTTATGATGGGGGGATTTCCATCATTTTTTGGAGATGGCAAAGGGGCCAGTTTTCTCTCAGATATTAAGCTTATAAGGCAAGAATTTAATATTACCATAGAAAATACTGATAGAAACGATTATTATATACTTAAGCTGTTGCCGGTAAAGAAAACAAACGATTTGTCATACATAAATCTGTCAATATCAAAAAAGACATTTTATGTCGAAGAAATTGTTACATATAATTTATATGGCGATGAGACTCGAATAAAGCTGATCGATATTAAACTATTGGAAAATCCTGACGATTCAATATTCATTTTTAATATACCTTATGGCACGGAGGTGCTGGAACTTGATGAGTAGATATAGACTTTCAGATAAATAATTTCACTGCGTTATCAGTCAAAATCCTCGACGACGTACACATCAGCACGACTTACTCAGATTTTTCCTTCTAGCCTTGTGAAATGAATTATCTGAAAGTCTATAGTGCCTGAACGAAAACTGCTATAAATTATGGATAAAAAAATGAGAAATAAGATAAAAAGTCTGCTGAAAAAAAGAAAAGCAATTATGCTTGCACATAATTACCAGCCTCCGGAGATACAGGATCTTGCTGATCTATG
>VMSQ01000161.1 GCA_013792055.1 Desulfobacteraceae bacterium | reverse complement strand
TTTCTGATATAGAAGTATTTAATTAGAATAATAGTCCATGAGACTATGGAAAAAATCAGCAGAAGAGCCATAACTAACTGCACCATAAGGCAGGCGTTGTTTATCATATGAATTAAATTCATTTGAAGCAGCATAAAAACTCCGTATATAGTATATATTTTTTTCTAACACATTAGCTTTTGGATAAGATTCTTCAATAACAGATGTTTTAAAAAATGAAAAGTATATGAACTTAACTTTAGTGTCAAGAAAATTGGCTTTTCTGCGAGGTATACAAAAGCATGTAAACTTTACGATGAAAGTTTATGGATTGATAGTCGAAAAGACAGAGCATTTATTTAAAAAGGTGTCTTCCCGGGATGACGTACTGATTTAACTATAACTATTGACAATAACTCTTCGTTTATGCCATCAATCTACCAGCAAAAAGGGATTTCTAAAGCCCGTTGGCATTGGATTGTCAATTAGCACACCGAAGGTGGGCCACAACTTTAGTCGTCGTTATAACTTATTAATAAAGAAATTCTATGCGTTCTCTCTGGCTAAATTTGATAATACCTTCAGCAAAGATGATAGGGAGATCATGTACAAGAATCAAAACATATTAACGTTATGGGCGGTTATGGCGCTGATTGCTATGACCGGATGGTTCGGTTGTGCGGCAACGACCAAGATACATGGGATTAAACCGGCCGAAGTCTCTATGGGCGGCATCCGAACTCTGGCTGTACTCAAATTTGACGGTAAATATGGAGAGGTGGTTCGTGGTGACTTTTACAATAAACTTGGCGAGGTTCATCATTTTAACCTCATCGACACTACCCAGATAAATGCTCTGGACAAAGTCCTCTATGATCAGGTGGATGATCCAAGGTTTCTTCCCATTCTTAATGACCTGCACGCAGATGGAGTAATTACAGGACGAGTGACCGCAAATCTCAATGATATTTCCGGCACCGACCAGGTTCAGATGAAAGAAGGCACAGGTCAATACAAAAAAGAGAAAAATATCTTTGGAAATTGGGTGGACGTGGAGATCAAGAAAACCGTACTTAGACCCTTGTGCTATGTTATACGTCAGGCTTCTCTAACAACGGATTTCAAGGTATTTGACCTGAGAACCAAAGGGATCATTGCTACAGGAAAGGTCACGGAAAATTACAATGAAAAGTTTGGCGGTGACAGAGAATATGCTTTTTTGGGGCGCAAAATGAGTCAGTTGCCAGCAAAGAATCAGACCTTAAATGAACTTTCTGCTAAAGTCTCTGCTCAGCTTGTCGCAAAAATTTCCCCCACTGAAATTGTAAAAGTTATAACATTCGATGATGGAAGCAAATACGGGCTTGGGATCGGCGGACACAAGCTTGTTAAACGCGGTATCGAGTATGCCAAACGCGGGGCATGGGAAGAAGCCATGGAGATCTGGCAGGATGTGATTAAGGCCGAACCCAACAACAACGCAGCCTACTATAATATAGGTATGGCTTATGAGAGTTTTGGCGATTTAAAAAACCTTGAGACAGCAAGAAGTATGTATAAGAAGGCAGCAACATGTGGAGATAGCAAGCTTTATATACAGGCTGTAGCAAGAGTACAGGCCGCCATCAAAGACTCTTTGAAGTATGAAGAGCAAAAGAAACTGCTGAAACAGACGCCGGTTAAAAAAAGCGAAGAAGGCGGCGGGTTGCGGATATATTAGGGAACTTACAATATAACAGCCTGGAGTTAAAAGTAAGCTAAATGTATAAAATCAAAGAGGGGATAAGATTATGAAGCACAATAAAATTATGGGTGTATGTCTCTTCCTGGGAATTATGCTCCTTTCCGTGCCAATGGCTTTTGGCCAGACCGTAATGGCAGTAGGACAGGGGCCGTCGCGTCAGATGGCTATTGAAAATGCCAAAAGATCTGCGGTTGAGCAGGGCGTTGGAGCGCTGATCGATTCCAAAACAAAGGTCGCCAATTTTCAGGTTCTTTCCGATAATATCTATTCCAGAGCAAGCGGCTATATTAGTAACTATAACATACTCTCTGAAGGGAAAACTCCGGATGGTTCCATGAACACTGTGACCATCCAGGCTGATGTGCAAACAGCCTCAATCGAAAGTGATTTAAGAGCCATTGGGATACTGATGGCTCAGATCGGCAACCCGCGTTTTATGGCGATTTATATACCTGAAACCAGGAGCTCCATGCACCGGGATTCACGAGTGGTGCGGGCTGCCGAGCAAGCGATCAATGGAGTCTTTGCCCGCAAAGGCTTTGTTGTTCTGGATCGGATGTTTATTAACGATGTTTACAACGAGATCGAACAGGCAGGTCGTATTGATGTAGATATGGATGATCTTTCCGCTCTGGCTCTCAAGTACAAGGCAGATCTGCTTCTGGTGTATGATGTGCATGCCGCCAGCAAGGTGGGCGGAGAAAGTAAGTATTTTGGCGGTATTATTGTTGAAATTGCCTTGCGCGCCGTGGCTCCTGCTACTGCAGATCTGATTGCCCAAAAATCCGGAGACCTGTATGTCAAAACCATTAAGATGTCCGGAGACTACTATGACGATATGCAGGCTGCAAAGGCAGCGGATGAATTAGGAAAAGCCATAGCCGATGCCCTTATCGGAGATACACTGGCTTACTATGAACGATCGGTACATGCAGGAACGCGTTTTGATGTGTGGTTTAGAAACTTTTCCGAAGATGAAATATATGCCATTGTTGACGTTATTGAAAAGATGTCCGGCTTTAAGGATAAGAACGTTCGAAACGAATCACCTGGAAATTTTCAGCTCGATGTGAACTACCAGGGGAAAAAATTTGATTTCAAACGGGAACTCTTCATGGGATTGAATCAGCAGGGGATTCAATTTGATACCCAGCAGGCCAAGGGAAATCGTTTTCTGCTTTTCAAAAAAGGAAGCGACAATCCATTTGGCGCGATTAATATAAATTAACTCGGCAGGACGCAAAAAATGTCCGATAGCACAAATAACAGTATCGCCGATCTTTTGTTTGAGGCAAAAATTCTAAAAAAAATTCCAAGATCAGGCTTCCATTTTCTTGGTGCCGGGAAAGAATCAGTTGCCGAACATGTATTTATTACAACATTCATTGCATATGTTATATCAAAAATTGTGCCGGATATTGACGCGCTTAGACTGATAACCATGTGCCTTGTTCATGATCTTACAGAGGCAAGAACAGGTGATCTTAACTATGTTCAGAAGAAATATGTAAAGGCAGAGGAAAATAAAGCTTTAAAGGATGCAACAAGAGAAATACCTTTTGGTGATTCGCTCGCCGATCTTATACATGAATTTAATGAAGGCAAATCAGCAGAAGCCGAACTTGCACGTGATGCCGACCAGTTATCGCTTGTTCTTGAGTTAAAATCTCTTATGGATATCGGATATAAGGTTCCTGAGAAATGGCTGCCTTTTGTGCTGGATCGTCTGAAAACAAAAACCGGCAAAAAGCTTTCCGAAAGTATATTGAAAACAACCGAAGATTCCTGGTGGTTTAAGGATTATGTTGATATATCAGATAGAAATAAATAGCAATCATTTCAAAACTTTTCTTTTGATTCCTTGAGAGCTTTTCAAAGGAGGAAATAATGAAATGGCTTTTAAACAGCATCGGCACTTCCATTGGTAAGAAGCTGATGATGGCTGTCACCGGCCTCAGTTTCTGCTTTTTTCTTTTAATTCACCTCGCCGGCAATCTTGCTGTTTATGCCGGCAAAGATGCTTTTAACGCACATGCTGAACGTCTCCATTCATTAGGTCTGGTCATTACCATATCTGAATTCTTCCTTTTGTTTTTTGCAATTATACATATTCTTTTCGGAGCAACTCTTTTTTATGAAAATCTTGTTGCCAGGCCGGTAAAATATTCAGTCAAAAAAAGTGCCGGCGGAACCAGCCTTGGATCGGCAACAATGCCATATACAGGTTTTATTCTTCTTGTATTTATTGCCTTTCATCTTTTTAATTTCCATTTTGCAGATAAAACCAATCAAACTATATTTCAAATCCTGGTAAGTACATTTGCGAGGCCGGAATACGTAATCATTTATGTTGTTGCAGTTTTAGCCGCAGCAATTCATATAAGTCATGGCTTTTGGAGCGCATTCCAGACCATAGGAGCCAATCATCCTAAGTACATGCCGTTTATAAGAGGTGCCAGCCTTGCATATAGTCTGATTATAGGAATGGGCTTTGGTTTTATTCCGTTATATATATTAGTTGTCTCTTAAGAAGGAAAAATTATGCAGCTTGATGCAAAGGTTCCCGGAGGTCCTCTTTCTGAAAAATGGGATAGACACCGTTTTGAACTGGGGCAGATAAGCCCTGCCAACAGAAAAAAATTTGACATAATTGTTGTTGGGACAGGGCTGGCTGGAAGTTCAGCATCCGCGAGTCTGGCTGAACTTGGCTATAATGTTAAGGCCTTTTGTCTTCAGGATAGTCCTCGCCGTGCTCACAGTATTGCGGCTCAGGGCGGGATAAACGCGGCAAAGAATTATGCAAATGACGGCGACAGCATACAGCGGCTATTTTATGACACCATAAAGGGCGGTGATTTCAGATCAAGAGAGGCAAATGTTTATCGCCTTGCACAACTAAGTAATAATATTATCGATCATTGTGTTGCCCAGGGTATTCCTTTTGCAAGAGATTATGGAGGATTGCTTGCAAACCGGTCATTTGGCGGTGCACAGGTATCCAGAACCTTTTATGCGCGAGGCCAGACAGGACAGCAGCTCCTTTTCGGGGCATACAGCGCTTTAATGCGCCAGGTTGCAGCAGGGAAAGTTACAATATTCCCCCGCAGAGAAATGATGGAGTTAGTTATTATAAATGAACAGGCCAGAGGGATAGTTGCCAGAAATCTGATTACAGGAGACATCGAAACCCATGCCGCAGATGCTGTTATTTTAGCTACCGGTGGTTATGGCAATGTTTTTTCCCTTTCTACAAATGCCATGTCATGCAATGTTACAGCTATTCTTAGAGCCTATAAAAAAGGTGCATTTTTTGCCAACCCATGTTTTATTCAGATTCATCCTACCTGTATTCCAGTGCATGGAATTTATCAATCAAAGCTGACGCTCATGAGCGAAAGTCTTAGAAACGATGCCCGCGTATGGGTTCCCAGGGATTCCAATGACACACGTTCTCCACATCAGATTCCAGGGTCGGACAGAGATTACTTTCTTGAAAATAAATATCCGGCTTTCGGAAACCTTGTTCCGCGTGATGTTGCTTCGCGTAATGTTAAAAAACAGTGCGACATGGGCAAAGGAATTGGTGAAACAGGACTGGCTGTATTTTTGGATTTTGAAGATGCAATTAATAGAGATGGAAAAGATGAGATATCCAAAAAATACGGCAATCTGTTTCAGATGTATGAAAAGATTACAGGAGATAATCCTTATGAGACTCCGATGATGATTTATCCTGCTGTTCACTACACAATGGGCGGTCTGTGGGTGGACTATAACCTTATGACAACTATTCCCGGTCTTTTTGCCCTTGGAGAAGGAAACTTTTCAGATCATGGAGCAAACCGGCTGGGTGCCAGTGCTCTAATGCAGGGACTGGCAGACGGGTATTTTATTATTCCTTATACTATAGGTGATTATCTATCAGTTACGAGCTTAGACAAGATAACCGATGAACATCCTGCTTTCAGAGAGGCAACCCAGGAAGTTAACTCTCGTATCAATAAGCTCTTATCAATAAAAGGAAAGCGTACTGTTGATGATTTGCATAGAGAACTCGGCAGGGTTCTCTGGGATTACTGTGGCATGGCAAGGAACGAAAAGGGCCTTTTGAAAGCTAAAAAGCTTGTTCAGCAATTGCGGGAAGAGTTTTGGGAAAATATCATTGTGCCTGGCTCGGAAAGGGATTTCAACCAGAGCCTTGAGAAAGCCGGACGTTTAGCTGATTTTCTTGAGTTGGGAGAGTTGATGATAATAGATGCTTTTGCCCGTAAGGAATCATGCGGCTGTCATTTTAACGAAGCATATCAGACAGAGGAAAGCGAAGCTAAACGCGACGATGAAAATTTCTGTCATGTCGCTGCCTGGGAATATGCTGGTTATGGTGTTGAACCCTTGTTCCATAAGGAAAAACTTGTTTTTGAAAATGTCGAGTTGACGCAAAGGAGTTACAGGTGACAAAGACCATAAATTTAACTTTAAAGGTCTGGCGTCAAAAAACTACTGAAGACAAGGGCGGTTTTAAAATTTATTATTCAAGGGATACCTCAACAGACATGTCATTTCTTGAAATGATTGATATCATAAATGAGCAGCTCACTCTTGACGGAGAAGATCCCATTGCATTTGATCATGACTGCAGGGAAGGAATATGCGGAATGTGCGGGGCTATGGTAAACGGTCGCGCTCATGGTCCTGAAAAAGGCACAACTCTTTGCCAGCTTCACATGAGGCATTTTTCAGACGGAGATACAATTGTCGTTGAACCCTGGAGGGCCAGGGCATTTAACATAATAAAAGATCTGGTCGTTGATCGCAGCGCGCTGGACAAGATTATACAGGCAGGCGGCTACATTTCTGTGAACACAGGTGGAGCACCGGATGCAAATACCATCCTGATTTCTCAGGAGACATCAGAAAAAGCTTTTGATGCCGCAGCATGTATTGGATGCGGTGCATGTGTTGCAGCCTGTCCAAATGCTTCTGCCATGCTTTTTGTCGGAGCCAAGGTTTCTCACCTTGCACTTCTTCCCCAGGGAAAACCTGAGGCTGCGCGTCGTGTAATAGCGATGGTCAAAGAAATGGACAGACTTTGTTTCGGAAACTGTACAAACGAAACAGAGTGTGAAGCAGACTGTCCCAAGGAAATTTCAATAACCAACATTGCCCGGCTTAATCGTGAATTTTTAAAAGCAGGATTTTTCTCAAGCATAAAATAGCGACTATTGTCCTGT
>VMSQ01000231.1 GCA_013792055.1 Desulfobacteraceae bacterium | reverse complement strand
CGAAATCAAACGCGAGTCATATTTTGACTAAAAAAACATCCAAGCGAAAGAGGTCTTTAAGGAAGAGCCAGCTTATTAGCAAACCAGATAGAAAAGAGATAAAACTACTTCTGCCCAATGGTTAATCAATGGGTTTATAAGTAGTTCGATTATAAGGAGTAATATACTATGCGAGTAAAAAGAGGTTTTAAAGCAAATAGACGTAGAAAGAAAATTTTAAAATTAGCCAAAGGATACCGTGGAGGCCGCAGCAAACTATTCAGGACAGCTTTAAATGCTGTTGATAAGGCATTAATGTATGCTTATCGCGATCGAAAGGCGCGAAAACGTGATTTCAGAAAACTCTGGATCGCAAGGATAAATGCAGCGACTCGCATGAACAATTTATCATACAGCAAATTTATTCACGGATTAAAACTCGCCAATATCGAGATTGACCGAAAAGTCCTTGCAGAATTAGCTGTCTCTGATCCTTTTGGATTTGCCAAGATAGCCGAACTTGCTTCACAGCAAATATAGCGAAAGTCGATGCCAAAACCTTTAAGGTTAAAATTAGAGCAAAAAAAGTGGCAAAAACCATAGAACAGATTTATGAAGAAGCACTCAGGGAAATAAAATCCGCTTCAAATATTGAAAGCATCAAAACTCTTTCAATCCGTTATCTTGGCCGAAAGGGTGTAATAACTCATTTTTTAAGAAACATTTCAAACCTTCCTCTGGAAAAAAGAGCAGATGTTGGGAAAAGGGCTAACGATGTAAAAAAGAGCTTAGATAAGGCTTTCAATCAGGCGTTAAAAGCTCTTGAAACAAAATCTTTACAAAAAGATTATAAAATTGATGTTTCGTTGCCGGGAAGAGCGATACAGCAGGGTTTTTTACATCCAATAACTCAAATTACATGGCAGATATGTAAAATTTTAGAAAAAATTGGGTTTGATATAGCTGAAGGGCCTGAAGTCGAAACAGATCATTACAACTTTGAAGCTCTTAATATTCCCAAAAATCATCCTGCAAGGGAAATGCAGGATACTTTCTATGTTTCAGACAATATAGTTCTTAGAACTCATACATCATCAATCCAGGTCAGGATAATGGAAAAGCTTACTCCGCCTGTGAGGATTATTGCGCCCGGCAAGGTTTACCGCTGTGATTCCGACCTGACACATACCCCCATGTTTCATCAGGTAGAAGGCTTAATGGTTGATGAAGGTATTTCTTTCGGTGATCTAAAAGGCATACTTACAACTTTTATCCACCACATTTTTGATGAAAAGACAACTCTCAGATTCCGCCCAAGCTTCTTTCCTTTTACCGAACCAAGCGCCGAGGTTGACATACGTTGCGTCATGTGCAGGGGTAAGGGGTGCAGAGTATGTTCACACACAGGATGGCTTGAAATTATAGGCGCAGGCATGGTCCATCCGGCTGTGTTTGAAAATGTTGGATATGATACAACACGTTATACAGGACTTGCCTTTGGCATGGGAGTAGAACGTATTGCCATGTTGAAATATGGAATTGACGACATTCGGAAATTCTTTGAAAATGATTTGAGATTTTTAAGGCAGTTTTAATATGAAAGTTAGTCTAAGCTGGCTAAATGATTATATCCCAATAGATAAGGAATCATATAGTAGTATCGCCGATGCACTCACTATGGTGGGACTTGAGGTTGATTCAATTACAGACAGGTACGATTACTTAGACAGAATTATTGTTGGACGTATTCTTAATATCAAACCTCACCCAAATGCTGAAAAGCTTAAAGTGTGTGACGTTGATATTGGAAACCGTGTCATCCAGGTTGTATGTGGAGCGCCGAATATACATGAAGATATGGTCGCGCCGGTAGCTTTGCCGGGCACCCGATTCCCAGATGGACCTTTACTTGAAAAAGGAAGAATCCGAAACGAAATATCAGAAGGGATGCTTTGCAGCGAAGCAGAACTTGGTCTTGGCTCAGACCGCAGCGGCGTCATGATCCTTGATCAAAAACAATTGATAGGGAATAAGTTGGCAAAAGCTCTTGAGCTTTCAGACGTGGTTTTTGAAATCGACCTTACCCCAAACAGGCCGGATTGTCTAAGCATAATCGGAATAGCCCGTGAAATAGCTGCTATTCAGCAAACCACAATAAAATATCCTGAAACATCGCTTTCAGATTCCAGCAACAGAATTTCCGACTTCACATCTATTACAATTAAGGCACCGGATCTTTGCCCAAGGTATGCAGCAAGACTTGTTTTTGATATTAATATTGCTCCTTCTCCCTTTTGGCTGCAAGACCGTCTAATGTCGGTCGGCTTAAGACCTATAAACAATATAGTCGATATAACAAATTTTGTATTGATGGAAACAGGACAGCCTCTTCATGCATTTGATTTTGACCGGCTGTCAGATCACAGAATAGTCGTCCGCCAGGCAAAAAAAGGTGAGACATTTATCACCCTGGACAAAAAAGAACATTTGCTTACCCCTGATATGCTTATGATCTGCGATGGTGAAAAACCTGTTGCGCTGGCGGGTATCATGGGTGGACGCAATTCTGAGGTAACGGAATCAACTACCAGAGTTCTTATCGAAAGTGCTTATTTTACGCCTGTGGGGATTCGCAAAACTTCAAAAAAATTGGGCATAAACTCTGAATCCTCACACCGTTTTGAACGCGGCGTTGATCCTGAGGGTATTATTACGGCTTTGAATAGAGCTGCCCAGCTTATGTCAGAACTTGGCAAGGGTAGTTTAATTGAAGGAATTATAGATAAATATTCTAAGGTCATCAATGCAAGGGCTATAACTTTAAATGTTGGAGACACTAATCGTCTTCTTGGAACCAGTTTTGACTATGACGAAATCAAAAATTTACTAAAATCAATTGAATTCAATGTTGAAAAAACAGGCAATGATGGGCTTGTGGTTATTCCGCCTTCCTTCAGAGTTGACATAGCAAGGCAGGTTGATCTTATGGAAGAAATTGCTCGTCTGTCCGGCTATAACAATATACCAACAACTTATCCCTTAATACCAGCAAAGGCCAGACAACCTGAAAAACAATTTAATTTAAGAAACAGGCTAAAAAGAATTATGGCCGGCTTTGGGTTTACTGAAACAATTAATTACAGTTTTATAAATAGATCATCATGTGATAGTCTCAGACTTGAATCCGCTGACCAAAGAAGAAATATGGTAGACATATTGAACCCTTTGACAGAGGAGCAGGCTGTTATGAGGACATCATTGATACCTGGCCTTCTAGAAACAATTCACCGCAATATAGCAAAGCAGATCAAGAGTCTGAGATTATTCGAAGTTGGTAAAATCTATATCAGTAGAGGTAAGGACAACCTGCCGGAAGAAATAGAGATGATAGCCGGCATCTTGACCGGATCTTGGGCAGATGCCTCATGGCACTCAAAAGAAATTGGTTGTAATTTTTTTGACATAAAAGGAGTAGTCGAAGAGCTGCTAAACAGACTAAAAATTGACCATATAAAATTTACCTGCATGCCGGACAATTCATGTACTTATACCAGACCCGGGCACACCGCTCAAATTTTTCAAGAAAAAAAGTTTATAGGCATGGCTGGAGAAATACATCCTCAAGTTCTCCGCAATTTTGATCTAAAACAGACAGCCTTTATTTTTGAACTTGACTTGAATGTCATTTCTGATTTTATATCCGAAACTATTCGCTCAAAACCAATTCCCAAATTTCCATCTATTTCGAGAGATATTACCGTTATAATAGATAAAGATTTGGAATCCTCTAAACTGCTTGAAATTATTAAAGAATTAGGCGAAGAATTGATTGAAAATTTTTATTTGTTTGATGTATTCGAAGGTGATACTATTCCTCAAAATAAAAAAAGCATATCTCTGAGAATAACTTACAGATCAAAGCATAAAACCTTAGAAGATAATGAAGTAAATTATATCCATAAAAATATTACAGACAGGCTTCTTAAAAAATTCGATGCTTCACTTCCAACATGACAACAATTAATAAATGTTCGAAGATGCAAAACAACAACACACATAAAAAAGAATTGCCTGACAAACTATATTTCAAGATAGGAGAAGTCAGTGAAATCGCTGGACTTCCATCATATGTTCTAAGATTCTGGGAAAGCGAATTCGCTAAAATAAATCCCAAGAGAACTCCCACGGGCCAAAGGCTTTACAGAAAAAGTGATATTGAACTCATTTTAAAAATTAAACATCTTCTTTATGAAAAAAAATTTACTATTCAGGGTGCCAAAAAATACTTAAACTCCCAATACAAAGAAAAAAAGGGAAAATTATCAACTGATATTGTTGATGAAATCCGATCAGGACTAGAACAAATTCGGGATATGCTTGTTTAATTCCTTTGAACCGCAATAGCGAACACATTCCCCGTAGCTTGCTGCGGAGTTAGCGAGCGAATCTAAAAATGGCTAACTTCCTTACGGTCGAAGATTCCCTGTAGCTTGCTACATGGTTCTTCAATTCCTTATTTAAATGTATTGACAAGGAAAAATTTTTGTCGTATTTTTTAAAAGTTTAGGAGGCGGGCATAGCTCAGCTGGTAGAGTACAAGCTTCCCAAGCTTGGTGTCGCGAGTTCGAATCTCGTTGCCCGCTCCAGTTAGAAAGTCCGCCTTTGCCATTTTATGATGATTTAAGGGCAGAGAGCTTTATCTAATTATGTGTGGTTTGGTTTATTTCTTATGATGAGTTACATGAACAGATAAAGTTTTTCGATCCATAACTTAAGGGTCTAATTGAATGATAGGAGACGGGCGGCAGCCCGTTTTTGTTTTTTAAATGAGCGATGTTTCACGATGGAATCGCAAAGAAAAAAAAGAAATAAATTAATAAAAAACCAGGAGCCGGAATTCGCTGAAGAGAAATTTTCTCTTAAAAATAAAGAGGAATTTATTGCTCAAGTCAAGGACTTAACTGAACCTTTGTGCGAAGCCAGGGGAATGGAACTGGTACATATTGAATACCGAGGGGAAAGCAGGGGCTTTATACTACGTATCTATATAGACAAACCAGGAGGAATTACACTGGATGATTGTGTATTTATTAACCGCCAGTTGAATGATATCCTGGATGTACATTTTGATAGGAGCAGTTCATTCAGTCTTGAGGTGTCATCTCCAGGTCCTGATCGTCCCTTAAGCAAAAAACTCGACTTCGAAAAATTTAGAGGAAAGGTTGCAAGAATTAAAACAATAGCTCCTATTAATGGACAGAAAAATTTTAAGGGTGTTTTGTTGAACATATCAGAAGAAACTATAAATATATCATTAGATGATAAAACTGTTGCTATTCCTTTTAAGGAAGTTAAAAGTGCACGGCTCGTCGATAATTTCGAAGTTCATAAATAGAGATTTATTGGGAATAGAACTGGTTTCAAACATTATGGTAGTTTTATTGTAAAATATTTGAAGCTGCTTCTAATTTTAATGGAGAAAACGAATGTTTATATCAGATATAAAACGTGTTGTTGAGCAGGTTAGCAGAGACAAGGGTATTGACCGTGAAGTTCTTATTAAGGCGCTTGAAGATGCTCTGAAATCTGCGGCCAGAAAAAAATTCGGAAGCAAAATTGATATTGAAGTTAAATATAATGAAGAAGCAGGTGAAATAGAAGTATTTCAGTTTAAAGAGGTAGTGGAAAATATCACCGAACCAGATCTTCAAATCACGCTTGAAGAAGCATACAAGCTGGATCCCGAATGCACAATCGGTGACAGCCTCGGCACAAAAATGGATGCTTCAACTTTCGGTAGAATAGCTGCCCAGTCAGCCAAGCAGGTTATCATTCAAAAAATGAAAGATGCAGAAAGAGATGCAGTTTATTCCAGATTTATTGATAGAAAAGGCGAAATAATTAATGGAATTGTTCAGCGCGTTGATCGCGGTGACATCATAGTCAATCTGGGCCATACAGAAGGTATTCTTCCTGAACGAGAGCAAGTTCCAAAAGAAGTATATCGAAGAGGTGATCGCGTCAGGGCTCATATATTAGACGTGCTTCATGACTCTCGGGGGCCTCAGATTATACTTTCGAGGACACACCCAAGCTTTCTTGTCAGCCTTTTCAAAACAGAAGTGCCCGAAATTAGCGAAGGTATAGTTAGCATAATGTGTGCTGCCCGTGAACCGGGCATAAGGGCAAAAATTGCTGTTTCTTCAAATGATTCAGATATTGATCCTGTCGGCGCATGCGTTGGAATGAAGGGTAGTCGTGTGCAAAATGTTGTTCAGGAACTCAGGGGCGAAAAAATTGATATTATATCATGGCATATCGATCCTGCAAAATTTGTTTGCAATGCTCTGTCGCCTGCCGAAATATCCAGAGTCATTATCGATGAAGAAAACCGTTCCATGGAAGTAATTGTTCCAGATGAATTTCTTTCAATAGCTATCGGGAAAAAAGGTCAAAACGTACGGCTTGCTTCAAAACTCACCAAATGGCATCTTGATGTAATTAGTGAAACAAAATACAGCCAGGCTATGCAGAATGGCTACAACTCTCTTGTGGCCTTGCCTGGAGTTGGTATCAGCATGGCAGACGCATTATATGAAAAGGGTTTCTTTTCCGCTGAAGAAATAAGTAACTCTTCATTAGAAGATTTGATGCAAATTAGAGGCATTGCCAAAGAAAAAGCGATAAAGCTTCTTGAAACCGCAAAAAAATATGTTGCGAATACTGATAATTCAGATGAAGTATCTAACAAGATTTCATCAGATAATACGTTAAGTGATGATGATACATCTGAATCAATAGAATCATCTGATTCAGATATCAGGAAAAATATAGGCGCAGATAAAGGCGATGATGAAGACGCCTTGAGTGATGCTCCATTAACAGATCTTGAGGAAAACAACAGCGAACAGCTTTAAAACAATCGAATTAAGGGGGTTGGATGGGGAACATCAGAGTATATGAGCTCGCCAGAGAACTTAATATAAAGAACAAAGAGCTACTTGAACAATTAGGAAAGATGTCTATTAGCGTAAGCAACCATATGAGTTCTCTGGACGATAAAACAGTAGCCAGAGTCAAAGCAAATCTTCTCGGCAATAAAACCGATGTCGTCGAAATGACACGAATAAAACCGACTGTTATTCGAAGACGTAAAAAAAATGCGCCTGTTGAAACAGTTCCTGAAGAAGAAGCGCCCCTGCCCCCCCCACCCCTTGCAGAAGTTGAAGTTGAAAAGGCTGAAAAGCCTAAAAAAGCAAAAAAGAAAGATGCTGAAAAAGGCGTAGCCGAAAAAAAAGAAACGCCGGCAAAAGATGAAAAGATTGACGAGACTGTTCAGAAAACAGTCCCTGTAGAAGAGAAAAAGGAACCCGAACAGCCGCCTGTAACAAAAAAGGCTGAAGCAGTAACTTTTCCTAAGGGGAAAAAGCCTAAAAAAGCAAAAAAGAAACTCAAAAAAGAAATGCCGGCAAAGATCATAAAAATGCCGATACCCCTTGAAGAAAAGCCACCTGAGCCCGAACAACCCCAGGTGGAGAAACTTAAAGCAAAAGTTGAAAAACCACCCGAAATAGAAAAAGTAAAAGAGGAACCGATTAGCGAAAGCGTTCAAAAGGATTTACCCTCAAAAGAAATAAAAGAAAAAAAGAAAAAGAAAAAAGAAAAAAAACAGGAGCTGGAGCTGGAAGAACCTGTCAAGGATAAAAAGTTCTTCAAAAAGAAAATCTCTTTCCGAAAAAAAGAGGTCGTTGAAGGAGCAGACCTTTATCCGAAACAACTTCGGGGCCGAAAAATACATAGGGCCGCCGCTAAAAGCAAAGCAGCCGTACAGGGACAAAAACCTCAAATTACAATACCGAAAGCTATTAAACGCAGGGTTAAAATTGACGACACCATTGTTCTGGCTGATCTGGCAAAACGCTTGGGAATAAAAGCTAATGAAATGATTAAAGCCCTTATGGACATGGGTGTTATGGCAACCGTAAATCAGACAATTGACTTTGATACAGCTGCTCTTATTGCCACAGAATTTAATTACGAAGTAGAAAGAGCTTCTTTTGAGGAAAATGTTCTATTAAAAGTTGAAAAAGACGATCCGGACAAACTAATTGCGAGGCCTCCTGTTGTTACCATTATGGGGCATGTTGACCACGGCAAGACATCTCTCCTTGATGTAATTCGCAAAACCAAAGTAACGGAAGCCGAGGCAGGGGGAATTACACAACATATAGGGGCTTATTACGTATCTGTAGATAAGGGGCAAATTGTCTTCCTGGATACACCGGGACATGAAGCTTTTACCGCAATGCGCGCTCGAGGCGCCAAGGTTACAGATATAGTAGTACTGGTTGTTGCCGCCGACGATGGTGTAATGCCGCAGACAATTGAGGCCATCAATCACTCTAAGGCTGCAAAAGTACCGATTATTGTCGCTATAAACAAAATCGACAAATTGAATGCCGATCCCGAACGTGTTAAACGCGAACTCTCTGAATTAGAATTAACGCCCGAAGATTGGGGTGGAAATACAATATTTGTCAATGTTTCTGCTAAAACTGGTCAGGGCATAAATGATCTTCTTGAAATGATACTTCTTCAGGCTGAACTTTTAGAACTCACAGCCAATCCAGACAAGCTTGCCAAAGGTAATGTTGTTGAAGCAAAGATAGATTCCGGCAGAGGCGCTGTTGCCACTATACTTATACATGAAGGCACTCTTCATACAGGTGATATGGTAGTATGCGGAATACATTACGGAAAAGTTCGGGCTATGTTGAATGACAGAGGAATGCATATAGAAACTGCAGGCCCCTCAATGCCTGTCGAAGTATTAGGTCTTTCCGGGGTACCCAACGCAGGAGATGTGTTAATAGCGCTTGCAGATGATAAAGACGCCAAACAGGTTAGTATGCACCGGATGCAGAAACAGAGATCAAAAGACCTTTCAAAAACCAGCAGATTGAGTCTTGAAAAACTTTTTGAAAAAATGCAGAAGGGTGAAACTAAAGAGCTAAATCTTATCATTAAAGCAGACGTGCATGGTTCTATTGAGGCTCTGAGCGATTCCCTGGTCAAACTATCCAACGATGAAGTGAAAATAAATATTATACACTCAGCGACTGGAGCAATTATCGAATCAGACATATCGCTGGCCGCCGTATCTAACGCCATAATTATAGGTTTTAACGTACGTCCCAGCTCAAAAGTTCATGCGTTGGCTACTGAAGAAAACGTTGATATGCGTTTTTATAATGTCATATACAATGTAATCAAAGAGATCAAAGATGCTATCGTCGGCTTGATGAAGTCAACCTTTGAGGAGCGAATACTTGGAAAAGCAGAAGTCAGAGAAGTATTTCATGTTCCTAAAATCGGTGCAATTGCTGGTTGCTATGTAACGGATGGGAAAATTGAACGCGGTCAGCTTGCACGCCTGATCAGAGATGGTATCGTTTGCTATGACAGCAAGATCTCTTCCCTTAGACGTTTCAAAGATGATGCCAAAGAAGTTCAAAGCGGGTATGAATGCGGAATTAGTATCGACAATTTTAACGACATTAAGATAGGTGATATAATTGAATGTTATTACCTTGAAGAAATTAAGCCTGAATTCGAATAAGAAAGCATGGGTCAGGAATTAGGGAGCAGGTATTGGGTATTGGGTGGTTGAGCGTAACTTTTTGCAATTTGTAAAGTAAGAAAATGGTTGTCGGTATCGGAATTATCACATTCAGACTGCATGACTGCCGCTCATTAAAAAGTAAAAGAAAGATTGTAAAGTCCATTATCGCCAGGATACACAACAATTTTATTGTATCGGTCGCAGAAGTGGGCTCAAATGACATTCACCAAAAGGCGGAAATAGGTTTTGCAATAGTAGGCAATAACCGTATGGTGATAAATTCCCGTATCGATAAAATTTTCAACCTTGCCGATATGATAGGACTGGCTGAGATTATTGATACTGAAATGGAAATTATTAATTTATGAAATCATTTCCACGTTCCGACAGAATTGGCGGCCATATACAAAGGGTTTTGTCAGACTTATTGCAAAAAGATATTAAAGACCCTCGCCTTGAGATGGTTATAATTACTGATGTCAAGTTGTCGCATGATTTAAGAAAAGCCAGTATATATTTCACCACCTCTGCCCGAAAAAACATAGAGAGGACAATGGAAGGTTTTAAAAGCGCGCATGGATATGTAAAACGTATTCTCGCCCGCCATCTTGGTTTGCGCTATATGCCTGATGTCGAATTTTTATATGATGAATCCTTTGACTATGCTTCACGCATAGATAAATTACTCAAAGCTACAAAAACAGATAATGAAAAAGATTATAAACCATCTGAAAAATAGCAATCATGTTATAATTGCCTCTCACACAAATCCCGACGGAGATGCGATAGGCTCGTTGATTGCTATGGGTATTGCCCTTGATACATTGGGGAAAAACACAACTCTTTATAATGAAAGCCCTATTCCATCTGCATATCGTTTTCTACCGTCTGTTGAAAGGATTGTACGCCAAATTAAGGAAACAAATATTTATGATACCGCCGTTATTCTCGACTGTGCGGATTTTCAGCGTATTGGCAAACTCTCTTCGGCTGTCAGCCGGATACCGGTAATAATAAACATTGATCACCATACAACTAATACCGGATTCGGCAATATTAATCTTATAGATACATCTGCATGTGCCACAGCAGAGATAATCTACAACCTGTTAATAGAAATGGCTCTCCCCATTAATAACAGCACAATTGCCACCTCAATATATACAGGTATTTTGACTGATACAGGGTCATTTCGTTTTTCAAATACAAATAAATCTGCTTTTGCAATCTGTGAAAAAATGGTTGAAGCCGGAGTTGATCCATATAATGTTGCCCGGAATATTTATGACAGATACTCTCTTGGGCGGATAAAGCTTCTAACTATGGCGCTTGAATCTATCAAAATTTCAGATAACGGCAAAATGGCCATGATGATATTAACAAAAGGCATGCTTGATGAAACAGGGACTCGTCCTGATGACATAAACGGCCTTATCAATTATGCAAAAAGTATAGAGAATGTTAAAGTTGCCGTACTTATACATGAATTATCAAATGGAAAAAGAGTATCAGAAAAGCCTGACCATTACCATGTTAGCCTCCGTTCTGATGGAACGGTTGATGTGGCCGTAATAGCCAGTTCGTTTGGCGGTGGCGGGCATAACAGGGCAGCAGGATTCAGTACTGACTCAACGCTATCTAATATAAAAACGCAGATGTTAAACATTGCCGTTGAACTTTGATGTATGAAATTTATAGTAACCCTGAACCCTGAACCTTGAACTTTGAACTTTTTTAATATATGAATAATGAATTAAATGGAGTTATAGTTATAGATAAGCCCGCAAATATAACTTCAGCAAAAGTTGTAGCTATTATAAAAAAACTATTTAGAGCCGGAAAAGTCGGACATGCAGGGACTCTTGATCCAGAGGCAACAGGTGTTCTGTTATGCTGCGTTAATAAAGCAACAAAATTAGCCGGATTTTTTTTAAAGGGCAGTAAAAAATATGAGGCCGTACTGCACCTGGGAGTGGAAACAGACACTCAGGATGCCGCTGGAAAGATTATTTCTACAAGTGACGGACTGGATTTTACTGAAAAAACAATTCAAGCTGTATTTAGACAATTTGAAGGGACAATAGAACAGGTTCCACCAGCTTTTTCAGCATTAAAGCACAAAGGTATCCCATTATACAAGCTTGCGAGAAAAGGTGAATTTGTCACAAAATCTCCAAGACAAATTTTTATATCATATAACAAAATACTTAAAATAAATATGCCTTTTATAACTTTTGAGGTATGCTGTTCTTCAGGCACATATATCAGGACTCTATGCTCAGATATAGGCAAAGAGCTTGGCTGCGGCGGACATCTTAAAAAACTCAGAAGAATCGAAAGCAGTGGATTTACAATTAATGAAGCTGTAAGTTTATCAGACCTGGAACAACTGGTTTTAACCGGAACAATAAATGATAGAATAATATCCATGTCAGATGCCTTGCGCAATATGCCCGAATATATAGCCGATGAATTCCTGACCAAAAAAATACAGCACGGCATTATATTAACAACAAAGGATTTCATGCCGCAGAATACAGACAATTTAAAAAATTTTATCAAGATTGTTGATAATAATAATAATCTTATTACAATACTTCAATTCAAAGAAAATAGGAACAGATATAATTACTGCTGTGTTTTCAATTAAAACTTATTAAGCAACGGGAGGCAAAAAGTGGTATTAACTGTAGAAGATAAAAAGCAGCTTATTGAGCAATATAAACTGCACGAAACAGACACTGGTTCACCTGAAGTTCAAATCGGGCTTCTTACACATCGTATTTCTTATCTTACTGAGCATTTCAAGGTTCATAAAAAAGATCATCATTCCCGAAGGGGTTTGTTGATTTTAGTCGGCAGGCGCCGCAAATTATTAAACTATGTAAAAAACAACGATATAACACGATATCGGACAATAATTGCAAATCTAGGCCTTAGAAGATAATTATAAGCGTTTTATGATTAGCAATACAAGCATATAATAAGTTCTATATACTTATTTGTTAGAACTTGTTGTTTGGAGATAACTATGGAAAGTTTACTTAAAACAGAAGTCGGAGGAAAAACTCTTAGCATACAGACCGGCAAGGTCGCAAAACAGGCTTCCGGCTCAGTTGTGGTTCAATATGGAGAAACTATCGTACTGGTTACAGTTGTATCATCTCACGAGGAAAAAACGGTAGATTTTTTACCACTTACAGTTGAATATCAGGAAAAAATTTATGCAGCAGGCCGGATACCCGGGAATTATTTCAGACGCGAAATTGGAAGGCCATCTGAAAAGGAAACATTAACCGCCCGCCTTATTGACCGACCCATAAGGCCCCTCTTCCCCAAAAAATACAGCAACGAAACTCAAGTTATTGCCATGGTACTATCCATGGATCAGGAAAATGAACCTGATATCCTGGCAATGATAGGAGCTTCTGCCGCGCTTGAAATATCAGACATTCCATTTGAGGGCCCAATTGCATCTGTACGCGTAGGGCGAATAGATGGTAAATTAATAATCAATCCAACAATCAGTGAATGTGAAAAGAGCGATCTTAATCTCATTGTTGCGGGTTCAAAAACCGGCGTAGTAATGGTTGAAGGTGGAGGCAATTTAATAAGCGAAGAAGATATGCTTGAAGCCATATTCTTTGGTCATAAAGAAATGCAACCGGTCATAGATTTGCAAGTAAAGCTAAAAGAAATGAACGGAATCCCAAAACGTCCTTTTGCTCCCCCTGAAAAAGACGAAATGCTGGTAAAAAAAGTTGAAACAGCAGCCCATTCAAAATTGCGTGAAGCAATACTTATACCCGAAAAAATTAAACGTAGAACCGCTCTTCGTAACGTTAAATCTGAAATGCTTGAAAATATTGGTGAAGAATACACTGATCGGAAGGAAGAAGTCTATGATATTTTTAAAGAATTACAAAAATCAATTTGCAGAGATCTTATCCTGAAAGAAGGGCGTAGAATTGATAACAGGAAATTTGATGAAATAAGACCAATTACCTGTGAAGTCGGCGTTCTGCCAAGACCGCACGGCAGCGCTCTATTCACAAGAGGAGAAACTCAGGTATTAGGAATTATGACTCTTGGTTCAGGTCCGGATGAACAAAGGGTTGAGACACTTAGCGGGGAAGAACTCAGGCCATTCATGCTTCACTACAATTTTCCGCCCTATTCGGTTGGTGAAGTAAAACGAATCGGCGGCCCAAGCCGAAGAGATATAGGCCATGGGGGACTGTCAACCAGAGCTATTGAAAAAGTGCTTCCAGATAAAGAAGTATTTGATTATACAATTCGTATAGTATCAGAAGTATTGGAGTCAAACGGCTCTTCATCGATGGGAACTGTATGTTCAGGAATCCTGGCTCTTATGGACGGAGGAGTCCCAATTAAAGCACCTGTTTCCGGGATTGCAATGGGACTTGTAAAAGAAGGGGATAAGGTGATTATCCTGTCAGATATACTTGGCGATGAAGATCAAACTGGAGACATGGATTTTAAGGTCGCCGGCACACGTGATGGCATAACTGCCTTACAAATGGACATTAAAATTCACGAACTTTCAAAAGATATAATGGAGAAAGCCCTTGAGCAGGCCCGTGCCGGCAGACTTTATATTCTTGATAAAATGCTGGAAGCTCTTAAAGAACCCCGTAGTGTGATATCCCCCTATGCTCCAAAAATAATTACAATAAACATCCCTCCTGACAAAATAAGAGAAATAATAGGGCCTGGTGGGAAAACCATCCGGGCAATGCAGAGTGAGACAAATACCAGAATAGAAATAGATGATACGGGCCTTGTTAAAATTGCCGCGGTTTCCGAAAAAGACGCAGAGGCAGCATTGGAAAGGGTTAAGGAAATCATAAGAGAACCCGAGGTTGGAGCTATTTATGAAGGTACTGTCGTAAAGATAATGGACTTTGGGGCATTCGTCCAGATAATGCCCAATGTGGATGGCCTTGTGCATATTTCACAACTTGCTGCACATCGAGTAGAAAAAGTTTCAGATATAGTTAAGGAAGGCGACAAAATAAAGGTTAAAGTTCTTGAATTAACAAGAGACGGAAAGATACGCCTTAGCCACAAAGCTGTTTTAGAAGAAAAAAATGAACCAAACAGTAAGTAAAACCGTTCTTAATAATGGCATCAGAATTTTATCCAAAAAAATTCCGCATGCCCGAAGTGTTTCAATGGGAGTCTGGGTAAATGTCGGAGCCAGAGATGAAACTCTATCAGAAAACGGGCTTTCCCATTTTATTGAACACATGATTTTTAAGGGGACAAAAAAACGCTCAGCTCTTCAGATAGCTAAGGAATTTGACTCTGTCGGCGGGAATACGAATGCCTTTACAACCATGGAAAATACCTGCTACCATGCAAAGGTAATGGACACGCACCTGGAGACTATGGTTGATATTCTTTCTGATATATTTTTATACTCAACATTCGAATCAATAGAGGTTGAAAAAGAGCGGGCAGTTATATTTCAGGAAATTGGAATGACCGAAGACTCCCCAGAAGAATACATCCACATACTTTTAGGAAATTCTTACTGGGGAGATAACCCTTTGGGGCGATCAATCCTTGGTTCTCGAGAAAATATTTTAAGTTTTGATGCTGAAACCATTAGGGGATTTTTTTCCCGGCTTTATCAGCCCGAACGTATCTTCATATCTGTTGCAGGCAACATAGAGCATGATCGCCTTATCAACTTACTAGGACAACAATTTGAATCGATTAATGCAGGTGATAGCTTCCCTGTCCGTGTAACCCCAACCGGACAATCTAAAGTAGACATTCATTCCAAGGATCTTGAGCAGACTCATATCTGCATGGGCACAAAAGGTTTATCAATTACCGACCAAAAGCGTTATACTTTTTCACTGATTAATACCATACTTGGTGGAAACATGAGCTCAAGGCTCTTCCAGGAAATTCGTGAAAATAGAGGGCTTGCTTACTCTATCTACTCTTTTATATCCTCTCATGATGATACGGGGATGTGCGGAGTCTATGTTGGAGTCGATCCAAAAAATGCTAAAGAAGCCATAGAAGTCATTCTAAACGAAATATTTAAACTTAAAAAAATGCCTGTTGACTCAACCGAGCTGCGAAGTGCAAAGGAATATACTAAAGGCAACCTTATGCTTGCATCAGAAAGTATTGACAATCAGATGGTTCGTTTAGCGCAGAATGAAATCCATTTTGGTCGTCATATTCCTTTACAGGAAGTTGTAAATAAAATAGAAGAAGTCACAACAGATGATATTATTGATTTAGCATCAACTCTTTTTGGTAATGACCAGCTTGCAATTACTTTACTGGGACCTGTTGCCGACAGAAAGTTATACGATAATATATTAAATTTTCAAAATGGATAACGCCCCTACTATAAAACTGCTTCGCATCAGACCGGATGATGATGCAGATATTCCTTTACCGCGTTACATGACTCCACACTCTGCAGGAATGGATATTTATGCAGCTGCCAAAGAAGATATCGTTCTTGAAAAAGGCGAAATTGCTTTGATTCCCACAGGTTTTGCCATGGCCATCCCTGAAGGTTTTGAAGCTCAGATCCGTCCAAGAAGCGGCTTAGCGGTTAAACACGGCATTGGCCTTATAAATTCACCAGGTACAATTGATTCTGACTATCGAGGAGAGGTAATGATCCCGGCTATAAACCTCGGCACTAAAAGTTATACTCTTAAAAGAGGTGACAGAATTGCCCAGATGATCATAAAAAGAGTTTATCATGCCAGGATTGAAGTTGTTGAGCAATTAGATACAACTGTTAGAAATACCGGAGGATTCGGACACACAGGAATATAAGATTGGGATTAGTGGTCGGTGGTGGGAACAAAATTGAATATTGAATATTTGAGGAATAAACCTTCGTAACTACTTAGGAGTTCATGGTTCGTAGCCAACCGTGAACCGTGAACCGTGAATAAGAATTGCAACTATAATTTTGCAGTATGTATGCTGGCGAGCGGCAGCAAGGGAAATGCTATTTTTATTTCCAACGGCTCCACCTCAATACTTGTTGATGCAGGTCTTTCAGGAATAGAGATTGAACGCAGGCTAAGATCGACAGGGTTTAAGCCTGAGGATCTTGATGCTATACTAGTATCTCATGAACACACCGACCATATTCAGAGTGTGGGGGTACTTTCACGCCGCTTTGACCTGCCTGTTTATATAAACAGCAAAACAAAAAAAGCAGCTTCATCCCAGTTAAAAAATATTAACGATATAAGATACTTTGAGTGCGGTTCAGCGTTTATGTTAAAAACGCTGGCCCTGCATCCATTTTCAATATCCCATGATGCGGAAGATCCTGCTGGTTTTACCATAAAACAAAATGGTTCAAAGATCGGTATTGCAACAGACCTTGGCATCGTTACTTCCATGGTCAAAGAGCACCTTAAAGACTGCTCTCTACTGGTCATAGAAGCAAACCATGATCAGACTATGCTCGCAAATGGGCCATATCCCTGGCCTCTAAAACAACGTATCAAGAGCCGAACCGGACACCTTTCAAATGATGATTCTAAAAACCTTTTAAATGAAATAAAACATAATAAACTGGAACACGTAATTCTGGCCCACCTCAGCGAAACAAATAATACCCCTGAAAAAGCATTAGGTGCTGCAGGGCAGGCCATTGATAATATTGATGCCCGACTTAGCATTGCTTCACAGTATGAAGCCGGTGAACTACTGTACGTCAAATAGATCGACGGTAAAAAAACTCAACTCGCTTCTCCCATTATGTTTAAATAAACTTTTTGAGGTATTCTCTTGGATTCCGCACTTGTTTGGGCAGAAATTGACCTGAAAACCATAGCCCACAACATCCGTGAATTACGACGCATCACAAACCCAAAAGCCCGCCTGATGTCGGTTGTAAAGGCAAATGCTTATGGGCACGGCATAATTGAAGTCGCCAGGCAGTCGATTGAAACCGGCACAGAGGCTCTTGGTGTTGCGCATATTGAAGAAGGTATTCAGCTCAGAAAAGCCGGTATCAACGCTCCTGTTTTAATTCTCAGTTATACTCTCCCAGAACAATCAAAAGAACTTATTGAGTTCAACCTCACGCAAACAGTTTATTCTTACGAAACAGCCAAATCGCTTTCTGAAGCCGCAAGCGCATACGGTAAAAAAATTAAAGTTCATATTAAAGTAGATACAGGAATGGGAAGACTCGGACTCCTGCCGAACCAACTCAGATTATCAAAATACAACAAGAAAATTAAAGAT
>VMSQ01000095.1 GCA_013792055.1 Desulfobacteraceae bacterium | reverse complement strand
TATTTATCTTTTAAAAATATAAACTAAAATTGGCGAGTACCGAACCCGGTAAAACCCACAATTTAATATAATTATACAAATTCGTTATTTGGGCTCGTTATAATTACAACTTTGTAATATATGTATAGATAGACAACAAATTTGTAACTAAATACCATTTATCCCCACTGCATCTTAGGCATAAATATTCAATAATTAAAAATAGTTAATTCCAATATGGTATAGCCACTAAAAAATGGCACGTCCTTTGCTTTAACATTTGTGTAAGCATTTACAATTTTTGATCTAATCTAAAAGGAGAATGTTAAATGAAAAAAATCGAAGCAATTATTAAACCATTTAAACTGGACGAGGTAAAGGACGCCCTGAACGACATTGGTGTAACGGGCATGACCATTAGTGAGGTCAAGGGATTCGGGCGACAGCGGGGGCACAAAGAAATCTATCGCGGTGCTGAATATCAGGTGGATTTTATACCAAAGATAAAGATCGATGTGGTGGTTGATTCATCCATGGAAGATAAGGTTGTGTCCATTATTTCTGAAAAGGCCAATACAGGCAAGATCGGTGACGGCAAAATCTTTGTATCGACACTTGATAAAGTAATCCGCATCAGAACCGGTGAAACAGGCAAGGATGCTATTTAATATTAATAAGGAGGTTAACAATCATGAAAACTCTTATACTGACTTTACTTTTAACAGTGATCAATCTTTCCATGTCCTGGGCTGAAGATGGGGCTGTCACGCCGGAATCAAATAAAACAGCTATTGATTTGGTACAGGCCCATGCTGATTACGTATGGACTTTGGTTGCAGCGGCGCTTGTCTTTTTTATGCAAGCTGGTTTTGCTCTGGTTGAGGCAGGATTTACGCGAGCTAAAAATGCTGTAAACATAATGATGAAAAATCTCATGGATTTTTCCGTTGGATCACTCGCATTCTGGGCTATCGGGTTTGGCCTGATGTTTGGCGTGTCCAAATCCGGTTGGCTTGGAACATCCGGATTTTTCTTAAGCGACTTTTCGCCGGATGGTGATCCATGGGTACTGGCATTCTGGATGTTTCAGGTGGTTTTTGCTGCTACAGCGGCAACTATTGTATCAGGGGCTATGGCTGAAAGAACCAGGTTTGTTGGCTACCTTATTTACAGCGTTTTTATAAGCGCTCTGATCTATCCTGTATTTGGAAGCTGGGCATGGGGAAGCCTTTATCATGGAAACGGCTGGCTTGAGGGCCTGGGTTTCATTGATTTTGCAGGCTCTACAGTAGTTCATTCAGTGGGTGGATGGGCTGCACTGGCAGGCACTATCGTCCTTGGGCCGCGTTTGGGCAAATACCTAAAAAACGGAGGGATAAAGCCGATATTGGGGCATAATATACCGTTAGCTGCTCTGGGAGTCTTTATCCTGTGGTTAGGATGGTTTGGTTTTAACCCAGGCTCCACCACTTCTGCATCAAAAGATATTGCCATGATTTTTGTAAATACAAACCTGGCTGCGGCGGCAGGAGCTGTTCTGGCCATGTTCACATCATGGATTAAGTTCGGCAAACCTGATGTGGGTATGAGTTTAAACGGAGCACTTGCCGGTCTGGTGGCAATTACCGCTGGATGCGCAAACGTATCACCAACGAGTTCTATCATTATCGGAGCTATTGCAGGGATTATTGTTGTCTTTGCAGTCGTCATGTTTGACAGGATTAAGGTGGATGACCCGGTTGGCGCTATATCAGTCCATGGTGTAAATGGCGCCTGGGGCACACTGGCAGCCGGTATCTTCAATATGGGAGGCACCACAGGAAAAATTATCGGTGTGCAGCTTTTGGGGATCGCAGCCTGTTTTGTATGGACATTTACAGCAGCCTATATCTTGTTCAAAATAATTGACATGACCATAGGCCTGAGAGTCTCTGCTGAAGAAGAAGCTAAAGGTCTGGATCTTGTGGAACATGCCGGCAATTCCTATCCTGATTTTGAGGTTTCATCATATTCGCAGCAGTAATAATTGATGGGTCATACCTGCTTATGCGCGGGTATGACTCTTTTGGCAGTTTGAACTTTAAATTTAAAAATTGAAAGGAATTAAAAAATGAAGAAGATGATCTTAAGACTCGCAACATTAATTTTAGTATTAATCGCAGGTAGTTCTATTGTTATGGCTGGAGAAGATAAACCAACAGCATCTGCTGATATAGGAGTGTTTAATAAATATGTATGGCGTGGTTATGAGCTGGGTGACGACAGTACTATTATTCAGCCATCTACAACTATAAGTTACAAGGACTTTAGTTTTAATCTTTGGGGCAACCTTGATACAAGAATGGATGATGCTACTCATTCGAACCAGTTTAACGAGATTGATATGACCCTGTCATATGATAAAGAATTAGGGCCGGTTTGTGTGGGAGCAGGCTATATTTATTACGGTCTTGATGGTATAAACGATTCTGAGGAAATTTATTTAAGCATAGGAATTGATACCATATTATCTCCAACGTTTACTGTTTACCGTGAAATAGCCCACCTCCCGTCATGGTATCTTTCCTTTGGCCTTTCTCATTCATTTGAGCTGCCTAAGGACATAACCCTGGATCTGGCGGGTTCGGTTGGTTACTATTATGCTGACAATGCAGATGATTTTGCTGAATATGACAGTCAGCTCGTAGCTACCAATGACGCGTATCGCAGTTTTCATGATGGCCTTGTTTCCATCGGTCTGACAATCCCGGTTACAGAATATATAACCATAAGTCCTGTGGTATCTTATTCATTTCCTTTAACAGGAGATGCAGATAATCATATTGCTGCGGTTAATGCCTATAGCGATGATTCTGATTATGTGTATGGCGGGGCTACTGTATCTATTTCTTTTTAAACCTAAATTATTCAATTTAGGTTAGTTTCGTTGATTATCGTGCTTGTCTGTTACAACGGCGTTTCAGTTGAGTACGAGTTCGGGGAGCCGTGTCTGTCAGTTACAAAGGCGTTCCAGACAGACACGGCCACTCTTGGCAGATTTCAGATCCTTTCCGTCATACCAGAAAGAAAGATTGTCGCCATCTGCCAAGTAGAACCATTAGTAACAAATTTGTAAATATTATATCTATTAGTAACAAATTTGTAGCATCCTATTTTTATCTTCCTCCCTCTAATGTGCATATCTTGCTGAATTAACATATTTTTATTCATATGTTTTTTTTGGTATATTTGTTGCTATTAGTCAAACTAAGGTCACAAAGGTCAAACAAAGTAAAACAAAAGTTAGTTAAACTTTTTGGGACAATGCTATTGCTCGTAACAAATATAAAAAACAAGTACGAACATGCCTCAAATATGCTGCGGAAAAAGAGGGAGCGGCTGATTTCAAAATTTTTAAACAAAAAAGATCCCCTTTTTTTAGAGCATAATGCCGGTATTTTAGACGATTATTTTCGTGAAAGTTTTGAGAAAAGTGAAGTCGGTCCTATGATGGGTATAAACAAGAATCCTTATGCGATTTTTGCTTTAGGTGGTTATGGCAGGGAAGAACAGTGTATTCACTCTGATGTAGATCTTCTTTTTCTTTTTGAAAAAAGTGTTCCGGATAAAACCGAGGATCTTATCCAGGAGATTATTTACCCGCTATGGGATATCGGTCTTGATGTAGGGCATGCCACACGATCGATTAAGGAATGTGTGAGCCTTTCCGCAAAAGACCCGGAGGTATTGACTTCGGTTTTGGATGCCCGTTTTATATGTGGTATGTCTCTTTTATATTCTGAGCTTATGGAGCAAATTAGAAGAAAAATAATTAACAAGCGATCCGACAAAATCATAAACCGGCTTGTAGAAAGCAACCTTAAACGTCATAAGCATTTTGGAGACTCTGCATATTTGCTTGAACCAAATATCAAGGAAGGGCAGGGTGGATTGAGAGATTACCACACAATGCTGTGGGTTGCCCGGATTAAATATAACATTAAACAGCCAAGAGATCTCGAGTATTATGGTTTACTCTCGTACGATGAGTTTAAAATTTTATCAGAAGCCCTTTCTTTTATATGGGATGTTAGAAACCGATTACATTATATAGCCGGGAGACGATGTGATCAACTCTATTTCGAATATCAGGTCAAACTGGCCGATACCCTCAACCTAAGAAAAAAAAACGGGCTCCAGCAAGTAGAAACATTTTTAGAAAAGCTGCACGGCCAGATGGAATTTGTAAAACAGCAATACTTAATGTTTATTGGTGAACAGACACATACAAAAAAAATACAGTCGTCGAAAAAATTCAACGCGCAAACCAAAATATATGGCCTTGAAGTTACCAGAGATATGCTTTGCTTTATTTCTCCCGAGGCCATACTGGATTCTCCTGATTTATTGATAAAAATATTTGAAGAAAGTGCTCGCCTTCAAGCATCATTAAGTTCTGAAGCAAAACGGCTATTAAAAGAATTTATTTATTTAATTGATGATGATTTCAGAAACTCGTCATTTGCTTTAAAATCTTTTGAAAGGATTTTACTTGCTCCGTCAACGACAGTTGATGTGCTGAACGATATGTTAAGTACCGGATTCCTGGTACAGTTTATCCCTGAATTTAAAAATATTGTTAATCGAATCCAGTTCGACGAATACCATCTGTATCCTGTGGACAGGCATTCATTGCTTACAGTGCAGACAATAAAAAAATTCGGTACACCTGATGATAAAACCGGAGACCAGTTATGCGGGAATCTGTATAAAGAGCTTTCCGGTAAGAAATTACTGCTTTGGGCAGCCCTTTTACACGATATCGGGAAGGGAGAACCGACTGGCGGACACTCGCAGAGAGGAGCAGAAATTGTTAATGATATACTTAAAAAAAGAGGTTTCAAAAGAAGCGATACAGAAACCATAACATTTTTGATAAATGAACATTTACTTCTTATCAAGACCGCTACTAGAAGAGATCTCAATGATGAAGGGACAGCCATTACCTGTGCTGGAAAGATAAAAGACATAGAACGTCTAATAATGCTTTATTTGCTGACTGTCTCGGATTCAATTTCTACTGGTTCAACAGCTTGGAATGACTGGATATCGGTTCTTTTAAGAAACCTTTTTCTTAATGCGCTGAGCATATTGAAAAAAGGGGAGCTGGCAACAGGAGAAGCTGTTGAGATAGTTGAGAAGAAGAAGGAGGAAATTTTATTATCTGCATCTTCTCAGCAGGCAAAGCAAGAATTAGAGCAGCTTTTTAATGTGATGTCGCCGAGATATCTTCTGTACACTTCGGCACGTGATATACTGGAACATATTGAGCTTTATAAAAGTCTTGGTAATTCAGATTCTGTCTGGAAAGTAACCCGAACTTCAGATTCTAATACAAGGGCTGTAACGATTTGTGCAAAAGACCGTCCAGGCTTATTTTCAAAAATTGCCGGAGTATTTACTTTGAACAGCATTGATATCCTGGATACTCAGGCATATACATGGAGAAACAATATAGCCCTTGATATTTTTAAAGTTAAACCACCCCTTGATCAGATTTTTGAAACCGAGCGATGGGCTAAAGCAGAAGATAACCTTAAATCTGTTCTATCAGACGAGTTGAATCTTACAGAAGCTCTAAAGGAGAAGATGTCGGCGTATCGAACCTTTAGGCCCCGCGCAACACAAAGACCTAACCGGATAGTTGTAGACAATGAAAGCTCCAGTTTTTTTACAATCATTGAAGTTTTTACCTATGACTTTCCAGGGCTGCTTTTCAGCATAACCGATGCTCTTTTCAGAAATGGGTTAGATGTATGGGTTTCAAAAATAGCTACTAAAGTTGATCAGGTTATAGATATTTTTTACGTCAGAGATTTTGATGGCCAAAAGGTTGATTCAGCCGATCAGGTGGCAGCGATAGAGAAGGCAATTGCAGAAGTCTTGCCGGGAAGTGCCTAAAATATAGTTGTTTATGCGCGTTTCAGCTTTAAAAAAGAGAATAAAAAGAGGATAATAACAATGAATAAGATCGAAGCGATCATAAAACCTTTTAAACTTGATGATGTAAAAGATATATTAAGCGAAATAGGTGTTCATGGAATGACTATCTCAGAGGTTAAGGGCTATGGCCGACAAAAAGGTCATAAGGAAATCTACCGTGGTGCCGAGTATTTGGTAGACTTTATACCAAAAATTAAGATCGAAATAGTTGTTGAAGCAGATAAGACCGATAAGGTCGTTGAAGCTATAATAAAGGTTTTAAACACCGGTAAAATAGGAGATGGAAAGATTTTTGTATTTCCTGTTGAAGAAGTAATAAGGGTGCGCACTGGAGAAAGGGGAAAAGATGCAATTTAATCCACAGATTACGCAGACCTGCCTGCCACTGCGAAGCGCAAGCGGGCAGGTTGCACAGATTTTCGTTAGTTATTGGGTTAAATTCCTCGAAGCTTGCTGCGGTGTAGTTCTTTATTTTAATTATAGTTAAATAAACATGGAGGATATTATAATGAAACCAAAAGATGTATTGGCAATGGCAAAAGAAAATGGAGCCAGGGTAGTTGATTTACGTTTTCTGGATTTTCCTGGAGTATGGCAGCATTTTACAGTGCCGGTAAGCGAGCTGGACGAGTCTTCATTTGAGGATGGATTTGGTTTTGACGGCTCCAGCATCAGGGGCTGGCAGCCCATTCACGCAAGTGATATGTTAGTGATACCGGATCCCGCAACAGCCAAGATGGATCCGTTTTTTGAGGTACCGACACTTGTTCTTATCGGCAACATAGTTGACCCGCTCACTCGTGAGTCATACTCAAGAGATCCTCGCTACATAGCCCAGAAAGCTG
>VMSQ01000082.1 GCA_013792055.1 Desulfobacteraceae bacterium | reverse complement strand
TATCCCTGGTGAAAAACCTTCTATGTGCCTGTCCTGGTCAAATCCCAAGGTATAGTGGTTTAGAATATCAATCATATTATTTTGCTCTTTTAAAAAAACTATCTAATACCTGCTCTACCAGAGAAGGTTCATAGGAATTAGTGGGTGCGAAACTTGAGCACCTAAATCCGCCACTTGCTTTGATACTAAAACATATATATATTATCAACAGTAATTAGTGCCTGAACGAAAACCCCTGGTTCCGAGCGGTCATTGCGAGGAGTGAGGAACGAACGACGAAGCAATCCCCTTATTTCCAAGAGATTGCTTCGGTCATGCTTCCCTCGCAATGACGGGAAAAGTGTAATTTGGAGGGTTTTCGTTCAGACACTAATTACTCAGATGGATAGACTGAAGACTGAAGGTGGAAGTGAGTACATACCATAAAAAATACGATATCATTGTTATAGGCGCCGGCCATGCAGGATGTGAAGCTGCGCTCTCATCGGCTCGAATGGGGTGCAGTGTTCTTCTTGTTGCCATCGATCTGGACAAGGTTGCGTCAATGCCCTGCAGTCCCTCAATAGGCGGTATAGCCAAAGGACAGATAGTAAAAGAAATTGATGCCCTGGGCGGCGAGATGGCAAAAATTACAGATAAAACAGCGATACAATACAGAACACTGAATACAAAAAAAGGTCCAGCAGTCCATTCATCCAGGACTCAAAACGACAAAATTCGTTACCATATGGCTATGAAGGCTGTAATAGAAAAACAGCCGAATATAGACCTTAAGCAAACAATGATCGAACGTCTTGTTATAGAAAACAACAGCATAGCTGGAGTTGAAGATTGTACAGGCTTCGGTTATCCGGCCAGGGCAGTAGTCCTTGCTACCGGAACATTTTTAAGCGGTCTTGTCCACATAGGATTTAATTCATTTAAGGCTGGAAGGGCCGGTGAGTTTGCTTCTTATGGGTTGCCTGAATATCTTAAACAACTGGGTTTTCAGCTTGGCAGGCTAAAGACCGGCACACCTCCAAGGCTAAAAAAATCAAGTATCGATTTTTCAAAGTTCAGCAAACAAGACGTTGACCATGATCCTACACCGATATCTTTTTTTACCAAAAAGATTAGCTTGCCGCAAATTCCAAGCTATATAGGGTATACCAATAAAAAAAGCCACATGTTAATAAAAGACAACCTTAAATTTTCTCCCCTGTATAGCGGAATTATAAAAGGTGTTTCCGCCAGATACTGCCCCTCATTCGAAGATAAGATCGTAAGGTTTCCCGATAAAGAAAGGCATCAGGTTATTCTTGAACCGGAAGGGCTCGATACAGATGAAATTTATGCCAGCGGTCTCGGAAACAGCCTTCCAATGGAAATTCAGATTCAGTTTGTCAGATCTCTCGAAGGGCTGGAAGAGGCTGAAATCATGAGGCCTGCATATGCTATTGAATATGACTATATAAATCCTGTTCAGATTAAACCTACCCTTGAAACAAAATTGATTTCAGGGCTGTTTACTGCCGGCCAGATAAACGGGACTTCAGGTTATGAAGAAGCTGCTGCTCAGGGCCTATGGGCAGGAATTAATGCTGCAAGCAAACTTCAGGGCAGACCGCCCTTTATCTTAGACAGGTCACAGGCATACATGGCCGTCATGATAGATGACCTTGTAACCAGAGGTGCGCGGGAACCATACCGGATGTTTACATCAAGAGCGGAATACAGGCTTATGCTGCGCGAGGACAATGCAGATCTAAGGCTGATGGAAATAGGGCATTCGCTCGGTCTTATCGGCAATGATGCCTTAAAGGATGTGAAAGAAAGACAAAAAATGATAACTAAAGAAATAAATAGAATAAAAGGAACGATAATTAAACCGTCAGAAGAAACTAATGAGTATTTACTTGGTCGCGGGACACAACCCATAAACAATGGAATATATCTTGATCAGATTCTTAAGAGATCTGAAATTGATTATCAAACCATAGAAGCTCTGGCTAAGAGCCCTGACGATATAAACAAAAAGATTGCACAGCAGGTAGAGATAGAAATAAAATATGAAGGTTATATAAAAAAACAGCTTCGAGAGATAGAAAAATTTAAAAACTTAGAGGGGATGAAAATCCAGAAAGATTTCGACTTTACAAAGGTCCATGGTCTTTCAAATGAGCTTAAGAAAAAACTTTCTTCCATAAGGCCGAATTCACTGGGACAGGCATCTCGTATAGAAGGTATCACCCCTGCCGCAATTTCCGTACTCATGGTCGCCATCAAAGCCTTTAATGGCAACCGTGAACCGTGAACCTAACGACTTGAGTAGTTACAATGAGGAAATATTAAAATGTCCGAAACGGATTATTATAAAATACTTGGCATAAACAAAAATGCCACCAATGCTGAAATTAAGAAGGCCTATCGGAAGCTTGCCATGAAGTACCATCCCGACCATGCCAAGGATGATAAAGACGCTGAAGCAAAATTCAAAAAAATAAGTGAAGCTTATGCTGTCTTAAGCGATAAGGAAAAACGCAAACAGTATGACACATTCGGCTCAACTGGTTTTCGTCAGAGGTATTCGCAGGAAGACATCTTCAGAGGATTTGACCTTAGCGACATTTTGAAAGAATTCGGATTTGGAGGGACGGATTATTTCACGGGCAGAGGTCGAGATAGTACAGGATTTTCATTCGGCGGTGAAACACCGTTCGGCGCTCAATCAAGACAGCGTCAGGCAAGAATCAAAGGAACGGATTTTGTATATGAATTACCTTTGACTCTCCAGGAAGTAGCGAGCGGAACAAGCAAAACCGTACAATTTAAAAGTGCGGGACATACTGAAAAAATAACAGTTAAAATACCAAAAGGCTTGGTAAGCGGCAAAAAACTGCGCCTTGCCGGAAAAGGTGCGCCAGGTCCATATGGCGGCCCTTCAGGAGATCTTTATATTGTTTCCAAGGTTTATGATGATCCGCTATTCACAGTTAAAGGATACGATCTTTATACAAACACAGAAATAAAGTTGAGCGAGGCTATCCTGGGAACCAGCATAACTGTTCCTACTATTTATCAAAAGGAATTACGCATTAAAATATCTCCAGGTACAAAACACAAGACCACAATGCGTCTTTCAGGCCACGGACTCCCTTATATGAAGGGTAAAGAAAAGGGCGATCTTTATGTCCTTATTAATGTAAATATGCCAAAAGACCTTACACAAAAGCAAAAAAAGCTGATTGAAGAATTGGCTGATACAGGACTGTGAAAAAGCAAATTTATTGACAAGACAGCGCTTTCAATGTACTCAAATAATTCTTAGTTTGCTTCATAAAGCTAAAATGCTACAAAAAATGTAACTCAGGTTCAAGGTTCAAGGTTCACGGTTCAAGGTTAGAAAGCATAGCCAACCGTGAACCTGACAACCTGAGTTGTTACAATTTATAAAGGATATTATGGTTGATTTAATTCCTGTACTAAATGAAGATGAAATTGAAAAAATGGTTGCTGATGTTGCGCAAAAAATATCAGATGACTATAAAAACAGCGAACTTGTTCTTATTGGAGTTTTAAAAGGTGCGTTTGTATTTATGTCCGATCTAATACGAAAAATCACTATTCCAGTTAAAATCGATTTTGTCGGTATTTCCAGCTACGGTTCAAATACTGTTTCATCCGGAAAAATAACTTTAACAAGGAATATTGAAATCGATATTAAGAATAAAGATGTTCTGATTATTGAGGACTTAGTCGATACTGGTTTAACTTTAAAATATCTCATTAATTATCTAAAATCTTTTAATCCAAAGAGTGTTAAGATTTGCGCTCTGCTTGATAAACATGAGCGCCGTGAGACTGAAATAAATATTGATTACCCATGCCATAAGATAGAAAAAGGCTTCATTGTAGGTTATGGGATTGATTATGCCGAAGATTACAGGAATCTACCTGCAATCTATCACCTGAAACCCAAGTTGAGCGATTGTTGACCAGTGAGAACATGTTATGATTGTTACATGTAATGAATGCAATACACATTTCAACGTAGATGAACATCTTCTAAAACAAACAGGCTCAAAAGTTAGATGTTCAAAATGTAAAAATGTTTTTTCAGCCTATCCTTCTTCACTTTCTGAGGAACCAGATAAGGCAAGTGAAGTTACGCCTGAAACTGAAGTTGAAGCTGTAGTTTCTGATGAAGAAAGTGAATCTGGTGAACAGTACAAAGTTGAAGAAGCCGACATGGCACCTCAAGAAATTGATTTGTCTGATATCGATAATTCCCTTGAGATAGATGAAGATTTAAAGGCTGAAAACGAGCCTGAAGAATCCGGTCTTGAACTTGAGCTCGATCTGGATATAGAACCCGAGATCGGTGAAACTCCTGTTGGAACCGAGGCTGAAGCAAGGTTTGAAATATTTGGAAAAACAGAAATTGAAGAAAGTAAAGCAGAAGAGATAGAGAAAGATATAATCCCTGAAGAAGAAGCTTCAAAAGCATTTAATATGGGGACTCTAACTGATGATCAGGAAACCGAAAAATCAGCAGAAACCGTTGATGATAAGATAGAAGGGGGTATAATAAGTCAACCAAAGGTTGCCGCAAAAACAAGGATAAGCATGCCTGTCCTTTTATTGTTGCTTGCAGCGCTTTTAATTAGCGGCGCCTACGGTACATATGTGCTGCTCGACAGCGTCGGGATTAATATCCCCTTTGTCAGCGACCTGTTAAAGCCCGAAGTTCAGGATATCGGCAAGCTTAAAATTTACGCTTCTGATATAAACAATAAATTTGTAGAAAATGTAAAGATCGGAGAACTCCTTGTAATTACGGGCAAAGCAAAAAATGGATATTCCGATGCCCGCAGTTATATAAGCATAACCTGCAAACTCTATATAAAGGGAAAGATTCTTTCAAAAACAAAAACAGTTTACTGCGGCACTGTACTTTCAGAACTTGACCTTATAAATATGGATCTTGACGCTATAAACAACAGGCTTTCAAACCGCTTCGGCGACAATAAATCTAATGTTAAGGTTAAAGAGAGCTCAATTATACCGTTTATGATAGTATTCGCCGATCTTCCGGAAAATCTGGATGAATTTACAATTGAAGTTGCCGGATCTTTTCCATCATAGAACTCTGATGAATTCATAAAAAAGTCATCAAATCGACTTGACTTAATGCAGTTGACTTGTTAGAGAAGCCGTTGCCAAAATTGAAATCCAAGATTTTGGATTAGAGACCTTTGCAGAACGCGACATTTTTTTGTCAGGCAAGGAAGGCAAAGATTTTAACCGCAGGAATACATTGAGTATTTTGAGGATAGCGCTAAAGCTTCACTGCGTGCCAAAATCTGAAGCCTGACGCTGCATCACGGAAAAATGGCAG
>VMSQ01000006.1 GCA_013792055.1 Desulfobacteraceae bacterium | reverse complement strand
AGAGGTAGTTGATAAAATAAACGTCATATAGAAACAAAATCCCATAAGTGCGGAGAACAAGTAAGCCAGAAGAAATGTGCTGAAAAAAATCGATAGAGCAAAAACCACTTGCCCTCGCCCTTGCTTTTTCAGATGCTCAAAGTCAATCTCAAATCCAGATAGAAACATAAGCAAAAAAAAACCAAACTGAGCCAAAAATGAAAGCCATTCGCCGGAGATGACAAGACCTAGACCACTTTTGCCTATAGCTACCCCAAAAAGTATTTCTCCCACAACCGATGGGATTTTCAGGTAACGGGACAGGATGGGTACGATAAAAACAGCAAGGGAGATAATAACTAGGCTGAAAGCCTGATTGATTTCCATAGTAATCCTTAAGAAGTTACGATCAGGACAGAACTTTTAGCTTTATGAATAATGTGCTCTCCAACATTTGGTTTGAGAATTGACATCCCTCTGGTCGAGCTGCCTATAACAATCAGATCAAAGTCCTTAGCTGTGTTTACGATTTCTTTTATCGGGTTTCCCTCAAGCAATATCTCTTCTATAGGAAAACGGTGCATTTCACCTATTTGCCGTACATGACGCAGGGCAGTTTGAGCCCATTTTACAGAGTCTTTACTGGCCATAAATGCTGGATCAGAGACACTGGCTGTTGCCACCCTGGCTCGGGCAATTCGGCCAATGTCAACGGCAACTCCCGCAGCCAGCTCCGCAGCTCTGGTCGCATTGGTGGGCACCAGGATACTTTTATAGGGGAATCGCTTCTTTGCAACCAGGAGCGGACAACTAATGCGATGCGCAAGATCGACTATTTTACTTGTGCCTATTAGCTTTTCGAGCATACCAAGCTTATAAAGATTAGTAACGACACAACCAATATTTTCACGCCGGGTCATTTCAATAATAGTTTCTTCCAACTTGTTCTCTTTCTCAACCCTTTTTATGTCAAATTCTACTCTTCCATCTGCCAGTTGAATAATTTTTTGTATGAAGGCCTCGTATCCTGTATATACTGCTCCTGATGAAACAAGAAAAATGATCTTTGAGGCCTTAAAATCCTTGGTCAGGTAAATAGCCTCTTCTATGGACGTCTTTATGTCTTGTTCATCTCGCACGGGAACCAGTATATTTCGTCCGTATTCTAAAGGAAACTTAGGTATGTCGAGGGTGAAAATCTTGGCAATCGTTTTAAAGAGGCTACTATGGCCTACTATGGTAATTAGATCATCCTTTTGAAATGTGGTATCTCTATGGGGAATAATTATTTCTCCTTTCCGGTAGATTGCTCCAACCAGCCAATCTTTAGAACGAATGTCCCCCATGGATTTGCCCACAGCCGGGGAATTGCGGGGCACTTTGATCTCCATTACCTCTCCTCTTCCTTCCCCTATACTGGTTATCAACATCATTGGACTTTCCATGAATATTTCTATTTGGTGAGCAATCATGAAAGAACCACATATGGTTCTGACACCGAGTTCTCGGAATTTTTGAAGGTTATCTGAGTCATTTATCATACTTATTATATTCTTGACTCCGTGTTTCTTGGCAATAACGCAGGCTTCGAAGTTGATCTCATCACGGTTGGTGACAGCCACAAAAAAATCGGTCTTGTCAATCCCTGCTTCCTCCAAGACAAGATTGCTCGATGCATCACCAAGAATCAGCCTGTTTACCGGCTTCATCTTTTTGAAATATGCAAAACGTTCGTCAGACTTATCGACAAGCGTGACATCCCAGAATTTGCCAAGCCTGCGCAAAAGTTCGCGTGCGGTTTTGCCCGCTCCTGTAATCAACACTTTCATCTTAAAAATAACCTTAAAAGTTTACAGGGTGATAATAATAAATTTCTTTGCGCTTTACCCATAAAAGGATGCAAGAACTCATGAAAAATTCGGGTTAGGTGCATTCATTAATTATTGAGCCGATTTTTTCAATGCGGCATTCAACAACATCTCCGGTTTTTAAAACAACTGGAGGGTCTCTAAATATTCCAACTCCCGAAGGTGTGCCGGTTGATATGATATCACCGGGCAAAAGAGTTATGTCCTCGCTTATATTTTCTATTATGCAAGGAATATCAAAAACCATGTTTTTTGTATTCCCATCCTGCATTAAAATGCCATTTACAATAGCGGTCAGCCTCAGGTTATGCACATTACCTATTTCATCTGGAGTAACAATGGCTGGACCGAGCGGAGCAAATGTGTCAAAAGATTTGCCTCGGAACCACTGAGTATCGGAAAACTGTACATCCCTTCCTGAAACATCATTCATCACAGTATAGCCGGCAATATAATCATATGCATCTTTTCTGTTGATTCTCTTCCCTTGTTTTCCAATTATTAATGCTAATTCTACTTCCCAATCTATTTGTTTGCTGCTTCTGGGCATGATTATGGGATCAAAAGGCCCATTTAAACTATTCAAGGTTTTACAAAAGATAAGTGGTTTTTCAGGATTTTCAAAATTACCCTCTTTTGCATGTTCTGCGTAATTTTTCCCAAGGCATATAATCTTGGAAGGGAAATGAATTGGACAGCCCAGTCTTATATCAGCATTATTGCCTGCAATTGCTTTTTTTCGCTGGGCGCTGGTAATTTGTGCAGCCTTTTCTAACCAGCCATTCCTGAAAAAGTCTTCATTTATATCCGGAATATCAGGGAAAATATCTGCCAAATCAATAATTCTGTCATCTTCCAACAGACCCGGCTTTTCTTTTCCCTTTTGGCCAAATCGAATAAGTCTCATAATTCAATAAGCTTGGATAGGATTATTATAAAGCCGCTCACATAAAATCACTATCTACCGGGCACAGACATTTAACTGCGATACCGGGCTGGTCAAAAGCTACCTCTAATCAGTATTAAATGATATTTGCCCCAAGTTGCCGAAGTGAATTTTCAATTAAATTCAAAGCTCGCCCCTGATGTGGTCCTGCTACAACACCATGTTCTGTGCTAACCTTTCGATATTGCTGCATTATCGAAAAGGCAGCGATTGGATCTAAACTGACAATCGGCCCGCCGCTTTCGCCCTGATACCAGCCAACGTTTAGCTCATAAATAAGCTGACCATGGATTTCAAATTGACCTGATATGATGCCCTCGTTGGCATGCCCCTTTAAAAAAAGATTTCCCCCTAACCAATTAAGGTTTTGGTCAATTTTAGTTTGACTTACTTTAGGGGCAGGAAAACCAAAAGTAAGTACTTTTTCCCCGTCCTGATGAGGTCTGAAAGTAACAGGGACACTGCTTACAGAAAAATCCCGGTTTCCGGAAGGGTCAATTTCGATTATAGCCATATCATTAGAAGGGTCTTCAAGGGGGAAGGAGAGAACAGGAACGTGAAATGTTTGATGACCGTTTTGGGGCGCCGAGAAAACAAAGAACCGATCATTCGGGTCTCTTCTTTGGCTGCCGTTAAATATATGGTGCGCAGTAACCAGATACCTGTTTTCTACAATGCACCATGCCGTACCAACCATGGAAGTATGAACCTGGCCGCCCTGAAGCGGGTGAATTCTAAGGACACCACAAACAGCATTTCGTATGGTTGCGATGGCTTGGGGGAATTGCATTTTAATTCTCTTTGACCTCCACTTTTACCATACGATCACCTTGGCGGATTGCATCTACGACATCCTGTCCCGCAATTACCTTTCCGAAAACCGTATGATTGCCGTTCAAGTGAGGCTGCGGCGAATGCGTAATAAAGAACTGGCTTCCATTCGTGTTTGGTCCTGCATTTGCCATCGAGATTACACCTGTCTCGTGTCTCAGCGGATTTCCTTCTAACTCGTCTTTAAACTGATATCCAGGGCCTCCCCGCCCGGTACCCGTCGGATCTCCGCTTTGGATCATAAAATCGTTGATTACCCGGTGAAACAATACTCCGTCATAGAAACCTTCCCTTGCCAGGAAGATAAAGTTATTGACCGTTTCAGGTGCGTGTTCGGGATAGATCTCAAGTTCTATGTTTCCCTTGTCAGTTTCTACGACTGCCTGATAAATTTTTTCCGGGTCGATCTGTATTTCCGGTGGACCGGCCCACTTTTTTATCGCCATGATATTTTCCTTCCTTATATATTTGAAATGTTGTCGGGGACCTTGCAGATGCCGGCGGCTGTCATGATGGGCCGGCCCTGTGGCCGGCCGTACCATAATGCTCTGCGGCACATTCAGGACATATGCTGTGAGAGAAGTCAGCTTCCGAATGATCTCTTATGTAGCTATCAATAGGACCCCAGCGATTATCCGCTCGGATCTTCTTGCAGAACGAACATACCGGAAGGATTCCTTCCAGATACCTTATTCTTTTGAGCAAAATGTGGGTTGAGAAGGTACTCAGGGCAGCCAATACCAATACTATCACTGTTTCAAAAATACTTTCCATGAAGTTTATGGGTGTGGCGGGGGCCCCAAAAAACCAGTGAGGCAAATCAAGCAATTCATCCAGCCACAATATCGTGATGACAAGGATAAATCCTATCAGCTCGGCAATAATAATTTTTTTTGAAAATTGCGCTTTTGTCATTTTTGACTCTTTAACATTTATAGATTGAGGTTATGCTACTTTGATAATTTAGACTATGGCAACATTTTGTGTACCTGGAAAGTTATAATACAATGGATGTCCCCTGAAGGGTCCTTTCTTGCCCCAATCCTTTCGGTGTAGGTTATGAATCCGCGGCTATTTTATATACCCTGTCCCCTTTTCTTACCCTTTCAGCCACCTTTAAGCCAACACTGTCGCCTTTCTTTGCCTCTATTACAGATTTGTGCTCTATCTGCATAGAATCTACTGTGGACTCACAATTTGTTGTTTTCCCTAAAAAATGGAGGTTATCTCCATCTGAAATTGTTCCGTCCGTTATCTCGACGGCAGCGACTGATATTTTGCTAAAGTAGTTGGAAACAAAACCGATTTCTTTCTCTTTCATAGCTAAACCCTCGCTGTTTAAGGTTTGAAAATTAATTGTGAATTATCGCTTTTCTAATTTCATAGACTTGCCAATTTACCTCCTGAGGAAAAAGTTATAATACAATGGATGTCCCCAAAAGTTGCTCCCATCAGAGAGAGACATGGGTACGCTTGTAAACACCACACTTAAGAAACTGCATCCTGTTATCAGCAGAACATATAACGCAAGGATAGCTGTGCTTTTGTGCCCATGGAAAATTTCTATCATTCGAAATATAAATCTCTGTGATGAGCTGCCCCCCTAGTCACCGCGCTCATACTTGAAGGACACCTTAACCTTTGCGCGGTAAGCGCGGACTTTTCCGTCCGCCAACTGCATATCCAGCTCGACTACCTCAGCGATGCGAAGATTATGTAATGACTGCGAGGCCATCTCCACAGCAGCAGCCGCAGCTTTCTCCCACGACTCGGTGCTTGTTCCAACCAACTCGATTATCTTGTATACACTTTCCGCCATTTTGTTCTCCTTTCGCCCACATACTCGATGAGCATAGCAGGCACTATGGTTGATAATATTCAAACCCTGTTACTGGCGCAACAGCGCCCGATAGTATTTATAAAAAGAAAGTTTTACCTGGTTTACACTATTCCAAGGTTATACCGAATCAAAACCATCTTTTTTTTAGGAATATTAACACACCAATAACCGACAAAGAAAATGAAATCCCAGTGGTTATAAAGAAAGCATGAGGAGAATGTTGAAACGGTAACTCAACATTCATTCCATATATACTAGCCACCAATGTAGGAAGCATAAGGATTATAGTGACCGATGTCAGAAATTTCACAACAATATTAAGATTATTCGAGATGACTGATGCAAAGGCGTCCATCATTCCACTAAGGATGTTGCTATAAATATTTGCCATTTCAATAGCCTGTTTATTATCTACAATTATATCTTCTAATAGATCTTTATCATCGTCATTCAATTCTAATTCCCTGATTTTCGGTAATCGTTCCATCATGAGTTCGTTAGACCTCAGTGAGGTTGTGAAGAATACAAGACTTTTTTCTATGTCCAGGAGTTTTATCAGTTCCTCATTTTTCATCGATCTCTGTAATTCTTTTTCAACTTCGTTACTCCTCTTGTTAATTTCTTTCAGATATTTCAGATAGAAAAAAGCTGCTCTGTGAAAAAGAATTAAAATGAAACGGGTTCTGTTTTCAGTAGAAAAGTGTTTTTTCTTCCCGCTGAATAAATCCAAAACCTCTTTTATATCCCTTAAACATACTGTAACTATAATGCCTTTTGTAAGGATTATACCAATTGGCAATGTTGTAAATGGAACTCCTGAATTCTCTTTATCAAATTTGGGTATTCTTAATACAATTAAGGTAGTATTATCTTCTGTTTCGATTCTTGATCTTTCATCAACATCCAATGAATCTGTTAAAAAGTCTAAAGGAATATTTAGATCCTTCGATAACTTTATCAGCTCATCTGTGCCAGGGCTTGAAATATTTATCCAGCAATCTTTTTCGATTTCTTCAATCGAGATTAACCCGTTTTCTGTGGTTTTTAATATCTCAATCATCTGATTATTCCCTTTTTACAAAATTTACAGCCCTCAATATTTTTTAAAGGCGGTATAATGGTTGAGCTGAGCTGCAGTGCTCCGGCTATGTATTAGTCCGGCCTGTCCGAAATCGTACGGCCTTTGCCCGTTAGCTCCAGTGAGTTGTGTGCGCTCGGCATGGGCGTGAACTTATTGGGTGAAGTCCCCCTGTACGTGAACCCTGTTAATATGCTGTGCACATTAACAAAAGTATTAGCCGAAGGCAAGGGCGGAATCGTGAGAGACCGTCTGAAGGCGGAGCGAAGCGGAAGGTGAGCCTCAGGCGAAAGCGACTGAAAGGAGCGGCCAACCTGGAGTGCAATTCTTCTATTGCACCACTCTATTGTTGGAAGACTCAACTCTTCCTTTAATTGCTTCCAAAATTATAGGAAGATCTCTTTTTTGGACATAACGAGTAATAGATAGAGGAGCAAAAAAATCTGGTTTTACCTCGGATTTAAAAGTAAGAAATGTTCCTTGTGCTTCCTGATAATATTCAAGTATCCATTCTCCTTTATAAACCTTAAAATCGCCACCAACTTGTTCAAAGTAAATATGTTTGGAATACTCTTCTTTTACTTTCAATTTTATATGAGACGTTTTTTTAAACAAAAATATTTCTGTTCTTCCAGTCTGAACAATTATTTTTTCATCGCCTTTATCTTTAAGTAACCCGCTCTCTATTATATTGGGTATGAAATTTTTAAGGTTGTCGTAATCAGTCAAAACCGTCCACACTTTTTCAGGTTGAGAACCAATATAAATTTCTCCTGTTACGCCGATCACCATATTTTCTAAATTAGAAAGAGTAACAATTATCTCTCCCTTTATTTGCTTCTCTTTTTCTACAGATAATGTATCAGAAGAGGTTTCTGTCGCAGATTGCACAATTACTGGATATAAAAGTAAATAAATTGTAATAATTGTAATAAAAAGAGTATTTGTATTCATTATTAGACGCATTTTGGTCAGGCTTATTTTGCTTCTTCAATCATTTGTATTGTGATCGCTTCAACCTCTTCAGCAACTTTCATCAGAGATTCTGAATTTGACAACGCCTCCAATAGCGCTTTAGGCCTTATCATTCCAATCTTTGTTTTACCCTCTTCTGAATATACAGAGATACGGCATGGTAATGCCATGTTCATGCTCATATCATCGGTCAGCACTTGTTTGGCTTTTTGAGGATTGCAAATCTCAAGAATTTGGCATTCATTGGGGAAATCTACGCCCTTTTTCCTCAGACTTTCTTGCAGGTTGTGGATGTGGAGCACTCCAAAATTGTGTCTTTTCACAGCTTCCTGCAAATCGGTTACGGCCTGCTCGACTGATTTCTTGGTTTCGACTATATATTTCATATGACGACATCCTGCATCTTCCTTCCGGGATTCACGGTTTAGGCGCTCTGTCACATAGTAAGTAATCAATACGGCGATTGAGGTAATGTATTATCCTGCAGATCAGAGTGGGAACCCAAGGAAAGGGCTGTTTTCTGATCGCCTCAGTGATCTTGTATGCAGATCGGGTCACTTCGGACTCGCCGTTAACAGTCAAATTCATGATTGCAATCCATTTGGTTACAGAGCCGAACGCCGGGCATGAGTGCGCTGGGAAAAGTCCATCTCAATGCCCTTGTTCGGCAATTCTTTTTTCTCTTTTTTTAATTATAGGAATTAATGATCGCAAGGCGTCATTTACTGAGTTCTCATCTGGAAAAAACTCAGCCACCTCCGGGTCGATGAATACAACATTTGTTCCTTTTTTGTATTTTTTAGCGTATTTGCCCCTTACGCCCTTGCTAAAATCATATTCTTCCAGCATATCTGGATCATTAGACATTACTTTCATAATATTTCCTTTCTTTTTTTGTTGCTTTTCTGGCACTAATAATCCTTATATTGTCTCCTCTTTCAGTATGAACAACAACCAATATGCTATTATTATAGGACATTCCAATAAGAACCAGTCTTTTTTCATCGCTTGAATGTAAAGGGTCATCTATGGTTAATGATAAAGTATCTTTAAAAGCCGTGCTCGCTTCTTCAAAAGATACACCATGTTTTCCCAGATTAGTTTTAGCCTTTTTAAGATCCCATTCAAATATTAACATTTATTGATTCCCATTCCAATTTATATTATCTGCCGAAGGGCTGCTCAAGGGTGGCGGCTTTTCTCTCCGTCCTTTGCAGCAGCGAGGTCCGCCGTTTTAGAACACCTTTTTGCAACTATCTCTAACTATGCACTTGCTACATATTGGCTTTTTGGGTCTGCACCAATTCCTGCCTATTTCCCAGCATGAAAAATCAATAATCCCAGGGAACTCCGGATTTAATTCCCTTGCTTTATAAATAACCATGTCATTATTTGAGTTCTTTGGAACAAACCCCATTCTTTTCATTACTCTAATAATATGTACATCAGGTGATATGTCGATGGAGTAGTGGTCAGAAAATGGAATTCTAAACTGCCTTGCAAGTATATTGGCAGCCATCGTCGAAATTTT
>VMSQ01000138.1 GCA_013792055.1 Desulfobacteraceae bacterium | reverse complement strand
TCTGTCCATGATCATGTTGCATGGCAGGCGGGTATTCGAATTTTGTCCGAACATGACTTTCCGTTCAGGCACTATTTAAGCATAATACATGCCATTAAGCATCAAATCAAATAAACGTTTATATTCAAATGGTTAGAAAAGATGGTGTTGGCAGGAAATCTTGGCTGGAATGTAAATTTAGAAAAATTGCTAAATCATTATTAGAAAAATTGCTATATTTAATCTTCATCCCCCTGCCGTCGGCGGCCAGGGCTTTCTAACCTTGAACCTGATTAGTTATGTTTATTTCTTCGGTAACGGAAAGTGTGATAGTTTATGTTTAGGAGTTTTGCTGCTTTGCTTTCGTTGTCTCCAGCCATCTTTAGCGCTTTTTCGATATAGAATTTTTCTAAAGATTTTTGAACAGATGGAAGATCAATACCGGCAGGTGTAATGGGGGGAAAACATGGCATATTGCTGTCCGACCTGGCAATTTCTCTACTATTAAACCCCTCTATTCCAAGATCCTGGATTGTCAGCTTTGGCCCCTTTCCGATAACCACCCCTCTTTCAATTAGATTTTTCAGTTCACGGACATTGCCCACCCAGTTGTATTCCTTTAAGGCTGTTTCAGCCTCCGGGGCAATACCTGTAAATGTTTTGTGGAATTTCTTGCTGAATTCGTATAAGAAATGCTTTACAAGAGGTATGATATCTTGGCGGCGTTCATTCAGCGAAGGTATCTGTACCTTGATAACTCCCAGCCGGAAATAGAGGTCTTTTCTAAGCAGTCTGCTGTCTATCAGTTTGTTTATGTCCTTGTTTGTGGCAGAGACAATTCTTGTTTGAATTTTAAGCTTTTTTGTGCCGCCTATTCTGTAAAATTCCCCATATTCAAGAAACCGGAGAAGTTTTGCCTGGGCGTCCAGGCTCAAGTCACCTACCTCATCGAGAAAAAGGGTGCCGTTTTCCGAGTCTTCAATTAATCCCTTTTTGCCGGATATGCTGGCTCCGCTAAACCCTCCTTTTTCATAACCAAACAGCTCACTTTCAATAAGTTCTTTTGGAATAGCAGCACAATTTACGGTAATCAGGGGGCCGTTAAAGTTGGGGCTTCTGGCATGTATGGCGCTTGCAATGAGTTCTTTACCTGTGCCTGTTTCTCCCAGAATAAGAATAGGCGTGTCAGGGCTTTTCGCCACTGTTTCTATAAACTCCACAACATCTTGAATAGCATTGCTTTCTCCTATGAAACAAGGCAGGGTTTCCTTAAAATATTTATCCTGAAGAGCTTTAACTTCTTTTCTAAGCCTGATAGTTTCGAGTGCATTGCTGATAATTATTGCCAACTCGTCCATGTGAATGGGTTTTACCACATAATCATAGGCCCCAAGTTTCATGGCAGAGATTACAGTTTTGATATCTTCATAGGCAGTTATCATTATGACCAGAATTTCAGGGCAAAGCTTTTTTATTTCCGATAAAGCTTGAATGCCATTAATGCCCGGAAGTCCGATATCAAGAAGAATAAGGTCCGGCGGGCTGTTTTTTATGGCTTCTATTGCGGTTTCGGCTGCGGAAAAAGCATTTACCTGGTAGTCAGATTCAAAGGCCATAGTTATCCCCTCCCTTATGACCTGTTCATCGTCGACTATGCATATGGAGTATGAAATCATCTCTGTTTTGTTCTTCTTTCCAGCGGGAGCTCAATCTTAAATTCAGCTCCACCCCATTTACTGTCAAGCACACCCAGAGATCCACCGTGATCTGTAATTATTCTGTGACAGATGCTGAGCCCAATTCCGGAGCTGTCGCTTTTAGTAGTAAAAAACGGATCAAATATTCTGTCTTTGAGGCTGGAAGGCACACCTGTCCCTGAGTCTGCAACACTTATAAAAATACGGTTATCTTCCATGTATGTTTTTATTATTATTCTTTTGTTTCCATCCATATTTTTCATTGCTTCAGCAGCATTGGTCATCAGGTTTAAAATCGCCTGTTCGATAAAATGTTGATCAATATGGCAGTGCGGCAAATTTTGAGATAGAAATTTTTCTATTTTGATACCGCTTTTTTGAAATGTGACGGAAGAAAGATTTATTGCTTCTTCAACTGGATGATTGATTTTCGACAGCATAAGTCTGGGTTCGCCTGGCTTGGAAAAGTCCATGACTCTTTTAATGACGGATTCAATTTTATTTGAGGCTGATTTCAACTGTCTTATTATTGTTTTAACCTTTTCCGGGCTGTCTGTTTTGTCATAGATTTTTTCCAGCGTGTTTAAATAAATATTGATGCCTGAAAGCGGGTTTCTTATTTCATGTGCAATGCCCGCGGTAACACGCCCTAGAGAAGTCATTTTATCCTTTATCTTTAAAAGACGTTCCATTTCCTTGGATCGAGTAACGTCCATCATATTGAACAATATTGCTTCTTTCCCTGAATATTCTATAAGACTGATTCTGCAGCATACCCATTTTCTATCAAGCTTGTTATCTGATTTTTCAAGGGGATAAAACCTGAAGCTTATATCAAGAGTCGACACTTCTCCCGAAACTATCTTCTGATAGTTTTGTTTAACCATCTCAACATCATCAGGATGTATGCCTTTAAAATCCATAAGCTTGAAGGAACGTGAAAGGCGGCTGAAATGTCTTTTCTGTTCAGGATTATTATATACAATTTCTGAGTCTTGTAGAATAAAAATGCCGGTCAGTGAATTTTCAACCAGGTCCCTGAACCTTTTTTCGCTCTTACGCAATGCTTCCTCAGTTTTCTTGCGCTCTATAATTCTACCCAAACGTTCTGCAATAACATTGATAAGTTCTTTTTCTTCCTTTGGGAAAGGCTTTGATATTTGTTCAAGATAACAGATCTCCAAAGTCCCTTTATGTTTGCCATGCACAACAATATCACTTGTCTGTTTCCAGATACTCTCTTTAAAGTTTTTTGTTTTATAAATTTGATCTTCAAGAATTATGCGTGCAGAGGTTATTGCCGGATATTGCGAGGAGGGAGGTATTAGATCAATTGTCCCTTGAAGTATCTCGTCAACTGTAATATTATTTTTTACAACCAGGCTGGAAAATGCATAGAGGCAATCCAGTTCTTTTGCTCTCTTTTTAATTGAATTCCCTGAATTGCTCTTGTTCATTGTCTTTTTTAATGACATTTTATCACCAATGAGCTTCAGTATTTATTGAGATGTTACTTATGATGAATTCGTAAAAAGTCGTCACTCCGGTAGATCCCGGATCGAGTCCGGGAGGAGTCCAGATGATCTGCAACTACTTGAAAATACTGGATAGCGCTAAAGCTTCACTACGTGCCCGGCTTTTGCCGGAATGACGGGAAATGGTATTTTTCGACTTTTTACAAGTTTATCAAGATATAATGAAGATAGTAAAACTTCAACACCATTTTTTGTGCTTTCATGCTAATAAAGGATAGTAACCGTTTACGGTTAACAGTTTACAGTTAACGGTTGATCAAAACATAAAAGCAAGAGGCTCAGTTGTGAGAACTCAAGCTTATATTTCATGTAAGGTTAAGGTGTTTTCTGAAAAAAAATTAATTCAAGAATTGAGATCAATATCAAACATGCTTCAATCATTACAAAATTCATTAAAAAAACTGTGAACTGTGAACCGTGAACCGTGAACCGTTACAAAGGATATTAATAAATGGCGAAAGAAAATGATGTAGTACTGGTGTACTTTGAAGACAAGCCGCTTATTTTTGCCAGAATTGAAAAAATTTTGCCGGATGCCAAACCTGACTGGTATCATGTGAAGCTGCTGATTCTTCAAACGCCGATTTACGCTGTTACATGGGTCTTAAAGGACACCTATATTGATGGTAAAGAGTTTACAATGGGCGGTAAAAAAGTGCGAATGGAAATAGTTGTCTGTCCGGAAGAATCAGTAAAGCCTACATTTCAGAAAAAGAAACAAGGAATGCCCAAAGAGTCGGCAGGAGCCAAAATAATATCTCTGGCGGATTTGAAGAAAAAATAACCCAAGTTTCGCACCCACTAATACCTGCCCTTTAAAGCTTTTGTTGCATAGAGGGAGGTGCGAAACTTGAGAAAAACAAATTATAGCGGTTAGTTTTGAAGGATTCACCGGACAAAATAGTAATTTCAGCCTCAAGAAGAACTGATATCCCAGCGTTTTACATGAAGTGGTTTATGAGACGAATTGAGATGGGCTGCTTTGATGTGGTGAATCCTTATAACAGGAATGTATCATTTGTACCCGCCACTCCGGACAAGGTTCATACAATTTTATTCTGGTCGAAAAATTTTGGGCCTTTCATAAAAAGCAGATTCGGGGAAGAGCTTAGAGAAATAGGATACAATCTTTATTTTAATTTTACCATAAATTCTTTGGAGCCGTTACTTGAACCTAATGTGCCTGCTTTAGAGGAACGTATTCGTCAGCTAGAATATCTTTGCAGAAATTTCGGTGCTGGTTCTATAAGCTGGAGATTTGATCCTATATGCTTTTATAAGACAGAAGATGGAAAGATCCATGACAATCTTCATGATTTCAACTATATTTCAAACAAAGCCTCCCAGTATGGCATCAAAAGATGTATAACAAGCTTCATGGATGATTATCATAAGATTCGAAAAAGAATTGCAAAATTGCCTGGCTTTGCTTTCATTGATCCGTCAATTGAAATAAAAAGCGAAATTGTTCTTAAAATGAAAGATGAGCTGGCTGATAAAAACATCAGTCTCCATACCTGTTGCGAGAAAGAATTACTGTCAATTCTTCCTGAAAGTTCCGGTATTACAAAAAGTTCGTGCATACCTAATGATCGTCTGATGGAATTGTTTGGAGGGTCTCTTTCCCTTAAAAAAGATTGTGGCCAGAGGATAAAAAATGGGTGCGGATGCAAGGTGTCTGCAGATATCGGATCATATAGTCTTCATCCATGCTATCATAACTGCCTTTTTTGTTATGCAAATCCAGCTTCAGACTAAAAATTACAAATTTTATAACTATGCATAACTCCTTAAAAATAGGATCAATAGTTCTTGATAATTCAACAATTCTGGCTCCACTTGCCGGTATTACCAATTTGCCTTTTCGGCTTTTAGCAAAAGAAGCCGGCTGCGGTCTTGTCTGCTCTGAAATGATAAGCGCGAACGGTCTTGTGCGCGGATCAAAAAAAACTTTACAGATGCTTGACTCTATACCTGAAGAAAAGCCTTTATCTGTTCAAATATTTGGAGATGATCCTTCAATAATGGCTGAAGCAGCTAAAATAGTTGAATCTTCAGGGGCATCTTTACTGGATATTAATTTTGGCTGTTCAGTTAAAAAGGTGGTTAAAACAGGTGCCGGTGTTGTTCTGATGAAAGAGTCCGAAAGGGCGGAATCATTGTTAAAAGCTGTTCGAAAGTCAGTAAGCATACCGGTTACCATAAAAATAAGGACAGGATGGGATAAGTCAGGGGCTCATGCTTTCAGGATTGCAGAAATTGCTGAAGCGTGCGGTGTGGATGGAATTGCCGTGCATCCTCGAACCGCTGTCCAGGGATTCAGAGGCAAAGCAGACTGGTCAATTATAACTTCAGTAAAAAAAATCGTTTCTATTCCTGTAATTGGGAACGGAGATATTATTACTCCGGATGATGCCGTTAAAATGCAAAATGAGACTGGATGTGATGGTGTTATGATTGGAAGAGCTGCAATAGGAAATCCATGGATTTTTGCACAGATTTTGGCACGTTCCAGGGGCGAAGGGTCGTTTTATGTAGATTTTGAACAACGCTTTAAAGTTATGGTCAAATATGTTCATGAGTCAGTAAGATATTTTGGAGAAAGGCGCGCATGTTTTATGATGCGCAGTCGGCTTGGATGGTTTGTCAAAGGATTGAAATGCAGCAGTAAATTCCGTGAATCGATAAAAAAGATTTCATCAGAAGATGAAGCCATAGATCTTTTAAAAACATATATGAAATTTTTAGGTTGTGAAACAATTTAGGTATTAATTTGCTTGTCCGGTAATTTTTTGAGAATTAGAACTCAGGAGAAAAGCTATGAATGGATTGCTTTTTATTGATGATGAAGAGGGTGTTCGCAGATCGATACTTCGTGCTTTAAAGAATGAGCCTTATAAAACCTATGCTGCAGAAAACGGTGAGAAGGGCATAGAATTTATCAAGCAAAACATATCGGAAATAGTAACGGTTATCTCTGATTATAAGATGCCTGGCTTGGACGGCCTTGAGACGCTTTTAATTATCGGTTCCATTAACCCTGAGATAACACGTATAATACTGACAGGTTATGCAACTATGGAAGCAGCCATTATGGCTACGAATGAAGGTATCGACGGTTTTCTTACAAAGCCGTTTGACAATATTGAATTAAGAGCAAAAATTCACGAAATCAATGTAAGAAAGCATCTGAAACAGTTTGTTTCTGAACAGGTATATAAGGAGATCGAGGCTTTTCCTTTAGCTCTAACGCCCAGATTCCATGAAGTATCTATACTTTTTTCTGATATTCGGGGATTTACCAAAATGTCACAGGGGGTTGCCCCGGAAACTATTGCAGCCTTTCTGAACGACAGTTATTTTACTCCAATGGGTGAGATAGCATACAAACATAATGGTACTGTTGACAAGCACATAGGTGACAGTATCATGGTGGTCTTTGGGTCACCTGTAGCTCATTCCGACGATGCAGTCAGAGCTGTTAGATCTGCAATTGCAATACAGCAAAAAGCAAAGGAAATTGACAGCAGCCAGAACAACCAGGATGGGTTAAGGCTTAAAATAGGAATAGGAATATCAACCGGGAAGGTATTCTCCGGCATTTTAGGTTCTCTGAGAAAAAAGGAGTTTACTTCAATAGGTATGGCTGTGAATATTGCGGCAAGATTGGAAAGTATGGCAGGGGAAGGCGAAATACTTATCAATGAAAGCACATTTAAAAAGGTTGAAGGGCAGATAGATGTTGAGCCATTACCCCCAGCTAAATTCAAGGGCATAAATGAGCCTGTTAAAGTTTACAGGATTAAAATATAGTAACTACTCAGGTTCACGGTTCAGGGTTACCTTTCTTTCGTTAACCTTCACTAATCCAGAGACTTGAACCTCTGAACCTGTGAACCTCTGAACCTGTGAACGCCTGCTATTCCTTTATTTTTACTGTACTTCCGACCTTTATGCTTTTGCCTGAAATAAGGGTTGCCTCGGCTCTATCAGGATAAAGTGCGGTTATCTTTATCTCTCCAATTTTAGGCCCTGGAATAAAAAATTTCTGGCTGTCTTTTCCTTCAAATATATTTCCGCTATCATATACTTCAAGTTTGTCTCCAAGGATAAGACCCGATCTTTTTCCTGAAGATATTATTATCTTGTCTGCAACACTTGAAATTACATATCCTTTCCAGGGCTGAATGCTGAGAGCGTCGCAGATCTTTTCGCCTATGGGAATCACTGCGTTTAACAAAGCATCGTTTAAAGCCGGTATTTCATTTGCATTGTCGGTTCTGAGATTATTAAGGTCTATTTCATCAACCTCGATTTCGTCGTCAAAACTATCATCGAAAATTTTTGCACCGGTTTCAGTATCATAGACTTCTACAGCGATTTGAAATCGAATAAAGTTATGGGTATCTTTGAACCACAGAATTCCCTTGCTTTCTTTATTCCCGCTTATGTCTATAAGACTTCCTGTGACAATTGCATTTAGACCAAGTTTTCTGCCTGTTTCTGCAAAAACAAGGTTGTCAATTTGCCCAGAGGCAAGTCTGGGGGGTACAGCCATTTGATCGGGATATTCTGGATCTCCCGGTTTTATAATAAGGATGTCCGAGCAAGTTTCTTTTAAGCTTTCGGCAAGTTTAATATGGAAGATTTTTTCGAAGTTATTAACGGCAAAAAAAGTACGGTTTTCGAACAAAGTTATTCCAACCTTTTTCTTTAAATCACCTGCAGGGGCTTTTATATCACAAGCTATTTTTTTTATAGCCGGCAAAAATGAGCATCCTGTAATCAGCGCTGCGAAAGAAAATAAAAAACAGATGGCAATAACAACAATTATTTTATTAAAAGTTTTTAAAAAATAAAATTTCATTTTTTTCCTATTGTAGTGCCCAAATGAAAATTAGCAGTTTTCGTTCAGGCACTATTGTATTCGACGGCAACTTTTGTAGTAATGCCGCCCCTTGCAGTAAAATTTCCTGTAATTTCCATCCACTTAGGATCAAGTGCTTCAACCAGGTCATTTAATATGTTGTTGACAAGATGTTCATAGAAAATGCCGACATTTCTGTATTGTAACATATAAAATTTCAGCGACTTTAATTCAACAATCTTATTATTTGGAGTGTATCTAATTGTTATACATCCAAAGTCCGGCAGCCCGGTCATGGGGCACACAGATGTAAACTCGGGCTGCTGAATTGTAATATCAATATCCCTTGCTTCTTTATATTTGTAGTCAATAGTTGTGATCAAATCGATTTTAACTGTGTCCGGTGTTTTTATGTTGCAAGTTACCCTTTTTTCAGACGTTTTGGACATAAGGCTACCCCCTCGGCATCAATAGGAATTGAGACCTTCGCAAAACGCCCCCTTTTGCCCAATTTTGGTGTCAGGCTCAAATTTTAAGCCTCGAAATACTCAATGTATTCCTACGTTTAAAATTTTCGCCTTCCTTGAACTTGAACAAAATTGAGCATTTTCCAAAGGTCTCGAATTAAGGGTGTGAAACTTGAGAACACTAATAAAGAATAAATTATGATCTGTCAATCAGACTATTTTACTAACGGAAACTAAATAGTTATCATAATTGTAATCCATAATTAGAATTTGTGCTGCAAAATAGTGTTTACAAAATTGCACTTATCTTATAATAAAAAAAATATAGTTTTGTGCTTTTAATCATTATTAATATGCCAAATCATACGTAAATTCAAAGGTGTTGTTATGGGAAAAAAGAGCTTGATCAAATCTACCGCGAAAAAGAAGACTAAGTCTGCAAAAAAGGATGAGGTAAATAAGACCGCTAAAAAGGCCGAAGTTACAGAAAAAGCCAAAACCGCGGTTAAAACAGAAACAACAGCTAAGGTAACGGCAAAAAAAAAGAAGGTATTATTAAAGGATCTGATTTTAAAGAAGTTTGAAGTTTGGAAGCCGGTCAAGGTTTTCAGGGTTGCCCCGGATGAGGAATATTTAAAGAATTATGCATCACCGCCGATTGTTTCCGGTTTGAGCGATAAAGAAGCCAAGAGAATAAAGGAGCTATTGCTCAAGAAGAGAGACATGGCGACTATCAGGGCTGAGATAAAGAAGGAAGCAGAAGAAAGAGTTGCTGCAGAAAAGGCCGCTGCAGAAAAGGCCGCCGCAGAAAAGGCCGCCGCAGAAAAGGCTGCTGCTGAAAGAGCTGCTGCTGAAAGAGCTGCTGCCGAGAAAGCATCTGCCCAAAGAGAAGCTGCTGAAAAAGCTACCATGAGAAAGGTTGTTATAGGCCTTGCATCAGGCTTTATTATTTTAGTTGTACTTATTTTCAGCGCAAGTTCTTCAAATAATAGCAAATATTATATTAAAGAAAAAGATGGAGCACTTGAAATCTGGCAGGGCAGATATGCTCCTTTGGGCGAAGAGCGGATTATGATTTTACCAGGAGTGCAATCGCCTGAGCAGATTAGTGCTGTTTATTCTGAAGCTGAGGTATTTCCTCTTGTTTTCAATTATTATATTGATAGGGCGGATGCTCTTTCAGCCATGTTGGATACTCCTGATTATATGGCTATAAAGTCATACCTGAATAAAGCATTGCAATTTGCAACAACCGGCGATCTTCGCGAGAAAGCATATAGCCGTTTAAATAACATTAAGTTTAATGACTTAATGTATAAAGCTAATGTGGCTGAAAGCAGAGGAACTATTTCGGATCTTGATGAGGCATTAAGATATCTTAACGAGGCCTTATTGTTAAAGGTTGATGCCGGCAAATCCGATGCGGTGAAACAGAAGATTAAATCAATAAAAGAACAAAGGGCGGGGATATAGGGGCTCAGGTTGCTGAAGCGTCAACGGTAGCTGCTCCTGCTGCCGCCGAATAGGCCTTTCTATAGCTAATTATATGTCTCGGAATTTCTACAACCTATTGAATTCCTGCGACTTTAGTCGAGTAGTTAAATAGTCGAGTCGTCGAGTTGTAAGGGTCATTGAACCACTCGACTAATCAACTACTCGACCACTCGACCAATTGTGAGCAAAGCGAACTAACTTGTCTCCTTATACAAATGGCACCATACCTGGCGCATATCTGATTTTGATTCTTGTGGCTCTATGTTTTTGCATATATCCATAACTTCTGGACAACGAGTATGGAACCGGCATCCAGGCGGAGGTGAAGAGGGAGAAGGTGTTTCTCCTTTGAGGATAATCTTTTTCTTTTTATAGATTCCAGGCGTAGGAACAGCATCTATTAGAGCTTTTGTATAAGGATGCATCGGATTGTTTATTACATCAGAGGCAGGCCCTTGCTCTACAATTTTTCCAAGGTACATAACCGCTATACGGTTTGCTATGTTGCTTACTATGCTTATATCATGAGAGATGAAAATATATGAGAGATTATATCTGTCTCTGAGATCCAGCAGAAGGTTTATGATCTGTGCCTGAACAGATACATCAAGGGCGCTGACAGGTTCGTCGCATACAAGCAAATCGGGTTTTAATGATATAGACCTTGCAATACTGATTCGCTGTCGCTGTCCGCCGGAAAATTCATGAGGATATCGGTAAATTGAGTTTTCATCGAGCCCGACTTCTTTCATAAGTTTTTTAGCATGATCTTCCTTATTGTCTTCTATTAGCTTGTATTCGACAAGCCCTTCTGTAACGGTATCTAGAACATTCATTTTCGGATTTAGAGAGGTTAGGGGATCTTGAAAAATCATCTGAATCCTTCTTCTCATTGTCTTCATATTTCGCGGCTTAAGATCTATAAGATTCTTACCGTAAAAAAGTATTTTTCCTTTTTGTGGTTTTTCCAGCTTTAACAAGGTCCTTCCGAGTGTTGTTTTCCCGCATCCTGATTCACCAACGAGGCCAAGCGTTTCTCCTTTGTATATATGCAGAGAGACTCCATCGACAGCCTTAATATATCCTACTGTCCTTGCCATTATACCGCGTTTTATTGGAAACCAGGTTTTAAGATTTGTTATTTCAAGTATCGGTGTTTGTAACATTTTAGCACTTTTAAATATTATTTTTTTGACAGGATTAACAGGATATTCAGGATATAAAATATCAAAACTTTTTCTGTTAATCCAAATCTAATTTCCATCTGATACGCACCTTCTTTATGTTGTGATTATATTATGATTTACTGGATAGCTACAATGAAAGTTAACTTTGTTTGTGCACTTTAAATAAAATCTTTGTCTATCCTGTTATCCTGTCAGACCCTTTTTCAAAAGGCTAACTTGTTACATTTTCTGCAAGAAAACACGCTGTTTTATGGCCATTGCCGAGATCAACAAGCTGTGGTTTTTCTTTTTTGCATCTATCAAAAGCCTGTGGGCATCTGTCGCGGAAATAGCAACCGGACGGATAGTTGAAAGGTGAAGGTACATAGCCAGGAATGGGCATCAGCCTTCCGGCCTTAGTTGATAACTTTGGAACAGATTTGAGAAGTCCTTTTGTATAAGGATGTGCCGGCCTTGAGAATATATCGTTGATATTTCCTTCCTCTGCTATTCTGGAGGCATACATTACAACTACCCGGTCGCACATTTCCCATACAACACCTATATCATGAGTAATTAAGAGTATAGAAGTATGGCTCTGTTTCAGTTCCTTTATCAACTCAAAAACCTGAGCCTGGGTGGTTACATCCAGTGCGGTTGTAGGTTCATCCGCTATAACCAGATCAGGTGCCAGCATAAGAGCCATTGCAATCATAACTCTTTGCTGCATACCGCCTGAAAACTGGTAAGGGTATGAAAACATCCTTTCTCCAGCATCAGGAATGCTTACTTTTTTAAGCCAGCTTTCAGCAATGTTCCAGGCCGTTTTTTTACTTATATTTTTATGCAGCATGAGGCTCTCTATCATCTGCTGCCCGATTCTGTGAAGGGGGGACAGAGCTGCGGCTGGTTCCTGAAAGATTATGCTGATAGCATTGCCCCTTATTCTTTTCATCTTCCTAATATCCAGACTTAACAGGTCGTTACCGTTGAATATTATTTTGCCGTTTTCAATCCTGCCTGATGGCGAAGGAATAAGGCGCAGTATGCTGAGAGCAGTTACAGATTTGCCGCATCCTGATTCGCCGACCAGTCCGACTATTTCATTGCTTTTTACATGAAAAGAGACATCATCGATTGCTTTAAAAACACCTTCGTCTGTTTCAAAGCTGACAGTAAGTTTCTCTATTTCCAGCAATATTTTGCTCATAATTAATATTAACCTGAAGCGGATATATTTTCAAAAAGCCAAATCGTTACGAGCTTGTAAATTTTTCATTATTCAATCCGGGTGAATTTTTTTGGATCATATGCGTTCCTTATTCCTTCACCAATGAAAACACATAGAAGCATAACTATAAATAGAGAAAGAGATGGATAGAGAATGAGCCACCACGCCCATCTGTATTGCTGGGCCTGAAAAAGGAGTTCACCCCAGCTGGGAGTCGGTGGCGGAAGTCCGAACCCAAGATAGTCAAGCGCTGTAAGCGCTCCTATGGCTCCAACCAGAGAGAAAGGGAAAAATGTGATAACCGGTACCATGGCATTTGGAAGAATATGTTTAAAAATTATTTTACGCGAAGATATGCCGGTGCAAACAGCAGCCTCTACAAATGTTTGTTTGCGCAGGCGGAGAAATTCCGCCCTGATATAATAAGAGATTCCTATCCAGTTGAAAAGTCCATAGCAAAACAAAAGCAGAATAAAGCTTCTTCCATAGATTGATCCCATAAGTATCATAATATATAGAAATGGGAGTGCACTCCAGATTTCAATAAGACGCTGACAGGTTATATCAATAGCCCCTCCATAATACCCCTGAACAGATCCGGAAATAATGCCGATCGCCATTGAGCAGACTACAAGTATCAGGCCGAATGTAATTGAAGTTCTCATACCATAAAGAATTCTGGCAAATACATCTCTGCCAGCTCCATCAATACCCATTAAATAGTCTTCTGAAGGAGCAAAAGGAAAGCGGACATCTTCCTTGATAAAATCAATATGGTATATTTGGTTTTTAATAGTTAGTGTTATTGGATCTACTGGACTTAAAAAACGTGTTTTGGCAAGCCTGAACAGTAATTCTTTATCCGGCCCTGAAAGATCTTTCCAGATAGCATAACCAGTTGCTTTAGAATTGTTTTTAATAAATTCGAGTTTTTTGTTCAAAACCAACTTAAGAGCAGTTTGTTCTTTTTGTGCAATTTCCCTCAATAGAAGTCTGACAGTTTTTGGCGGCTTTTTTCGTGGAGAAAAAGTAGAAAGCGACACCTCTACTTTCATCTCATCATAAGTTTTAGTTATATGAGTGATCAGGGGGGCTTTGTCGTTTGCGAATCGCTTTTCAACTGCAAGCTTTAACTCTGTTGGGATTATGAAGTATTCGGTAATGACAAGATCTTTTACTTCGCCTTCGTTCCTGCCGATGAATAAACCAAATGAGTTAGATCTTTCAATTGAATAATCTTCTCTTATATTGACGGTGCCGATTTTTTGCAGGGGTGTTAAATCAATTGTTACATTGTCTGAAACTGCAATCGATTCAGGATCAATGCTTTCAAAAGGTCCATAGGGAACCGGCGGAAAGATCATAAAATTATCAGAGTTTTCTTTAAAGGGCGAAAGATTATTTAATTTTTTGTAATCAGGCTTTGTTTTGTTATTATTTCCTGTAAATATATCTTCGGAATAATATTTAAATAAAGGATAATAGGACTTTTCGTTAAACCTGACATATAAAGGAGTGTTGTTGCAGATCAGTTCGGAGCTAAGGCTGACAAGATAAAGAATTGCCAGTATCCAAAGCGAAATATAGGCGCGTTTCATTTCCTTGAAACGCAAAAACCTTTTCCTGGCTATTGGACTTTTGTAAGAATTAAAAATTTTATTCAATCCTTTATTACTTAAGTCAGTTTTTTTGAAAATCTATTCTTGGATCTATAAGGATATACAGGAAATCTGAAAGGATATTTCCGATAAGGCCAAGAATTGAAGTGAGCGAAAGTATTCCCATGAAAACAGGATAATCCCTGCCAACAATCGCTTCAAGGCTTAAGCGCCCCATTCCAGGTATCTCAAAAACCTGTTCGATAATAACAGACCCTGCAAACATAACTGTCAGAATAGAACCAAAGCCGGTTGCAATAGGGATTAAAGAATTGCGAAAAGCATGGCCCCATATTGCTCTTGTAAAGCTTCCTCCTTTTGCAAGGACTGTCCTTATATAATCTTTACTTATTTGTTCAAGAAGTGAGTTTTTCATGAGCAGAGTCAGGATTGCGAAGTTCCCAATTATATAGCAGAGTACAGGAAGAAGCATGTGCATAAATATATCCTTTGTTTGCTCCCAGAATGTCATTGCAGCGAAATTATCTGAGTAAAATCCGGATACGGGGAAAAAGTCCCACAAACCTTCCACGGTACCGCAAAAAAGCATTTTAAGCACCATTCCGAAAGCAAAAGGAGGAATTGCATACCCTACAAAGATGACTAAGCTTGAGCCAAGATCAAACATTTTATTATGCCGCAGGGCTTTTAATATGCCAAGCGGGATGCAGACAAGATAGGATAAGACAAAGCCGGCGACCCCAAATATAAGTGAGACCTTAAAACGTTCCTTAATTAATTCCCATGCGGTTTTGTTGGGGAATTTATAGGATTCCATTTTCATTCCCAGCCTGTCTGTCACAAGCCATTTCCAGTAGCGCTTGTAAAATGGTTGATCAAAACCAAAATGAGCTTCTATGACTTTCCGTTGTTGAATAGAAATGGATGCCTGGGTCCCGGCTCCTCTACTTGATTCACCAGCGCCTATTCCTTTCATCTTCATGATAATCTGCTCCACAGGGCCGCCGGGTACAAACTGTATAAGCCCGAAACACAAAATAGTAATTCCAATAAAAGTCGGGATTACAAGAAGAAACCGCCTTATAAAATAGTTCAGCCGTTCCATAGGTTAATTCACCTTATTTTGCCGCAGAAGATTATGATAGGAAACTCGAGTTCCGCACTCCCTCTATGCAACAAAAGCGTTAAAGGGTAAAGAACTAAATAAGAATATTATGAAAGGTATATTACATGAGAAGGTTATAAACAGGCAAGAATTTATACGTAAATTGAGCTAAAAATCGCTCAGCTTATGTATAAAATAAAAAGGGAATAGGATGTAATTGCCTATTCCCTTTTCAAGGGTCTATTAACAAATTCAGAAGAATATGATTTATCGTTTTGAGAATTGGAAACGGGCTCTTGCGCCCTTCTGACCGTATTTCTTTCTTTCTTTGACTCTCGGATCGCGTTTAACAAAACCGGCTTTCTTTAGGATCTGCCTTAGATCAGGGTCGGCAATGAGAAGTGCTTTGGTAATGCCACGCCTGATAGCACCGGCCTGGCCTGAAATTCCTCCGCCCAATACACGTACTTTTATATCATATGATCCAAGGGTATTTGTAAGAACAAGTGGTTGCATCATAGTAGTTTTTGCCGTTGGAACTGTGAAATAATCATTCATAGAGCGGTTGTTAATGACAACTTCGCCTTTGCCTGGTTTTAGCCAGGTCCTGGCTATTGCTGTTTTTCGTTTTCCGGTTGCGTAATAAATATTTTCTTTGTTCATAGTGTCCCCAGTATTAGTCACAAATTAATTATAGTGTCAGAGGCTCGGGCTGTTGAGCTTCGTGAGGGTGCTTGTCTCCCGTATAGACCTTTAACTTATTGAATAACTTATTCCCCAGCCTGTTTTTTGGAAGCATCCCTTTAACAGCAAAACGGATAAGGTCTTCAGGTTTTTTTTCCAAGAGTTTCTTGGCGGTAATAGTCTTGAGTCCACCTATATAGCCACTATGCCGGTAATAACATTTCTGCTCAAGTTTTTTGCCGGTAAGGGCAATCTTATCCGCATTTATGACAATAACCCAGTCTCCTGTGTCCGCATGGGGGGTAAACAAAGGGCTGTGCTTGCCTCTAAGCCGGGATGCTATTAATGTCGCAAGTCTGCCAAGTATAACTCCCTCAGCATTCACAACACACCATTTATCTTTGTTATCAGACCGTTTTGCACTATATGTATATTTTTTCACTGAATTACACTCCTGTTTGTAAATAAAAGGAAACTAATAAATATTTTATTAATTAATGTCAAGAGAAAAACAATTATTTATTGATAACAAATAATATAATCACAATTTATTTGCTATGGAAACCGGATATCTTGCAATGCTATTGACATATAGATTTTTCTGCATTGACAAATGAAATTACAAAAGCTATTTTATGTTAAAGTTTAATTTGGATAATTTTGTTGAGTTTAAATACACATAAGTTAGGGAGGGCATGATGATTGAAGTTACAGATGCAGCTACAGTAAAAATAGCTGATTATTTTAAAGGGAGAGAGGTTTCACCTGTCCGGATTTTTTTGAATGAGGGTGGTTGAGGCGGTCCTTCTTTAGCGATGGCTCTGGATGAGCCCAAAGATACAGACAACATATATACTCTGGACAATTTTCAGTATATTGTTAATAAGGATTTTATGGAGAAGGTTAAACCTATAAAAGTTGATTTTACGCCATTTGGATTTAAGGTTACATCAGGAGTTGATCTTAGCGCGGGGTGCTCAAGCTGCAGCACAACAAGATCCTGCTGTCCTTAAAATATATCTGATAAAGAAGGGCAATATTATTTTTTTGATATTGCCCTTTTTATATCCTTTAGCTCCCACATTTTCATATCGGTTGAGAGAGACCTTTGCAAAACGCCCCCTTTTGCCCAATTAGCGCTATAAAGCTTCACTAAAGTGCTGGCGTCAGACTCAAATTTTGGCACGCAGTGACACGAAGTGAAGCATCAGCGCTAACCTTTAGCGCTATCCTCGAAATACTCAATGTATTCCTGCATTT
>VMSQ01000114.1 GCA_013792055.1 Desulfobacteraceae bacterium | reverse complement strand
CACTCCAGCTTCCTTCAGACCCTTCCTCACGGAAACGCCCTTGCCTTCGGCTAATACTTTTGTTAATATATCAAAATATTAACAGGATTCACGTATAGGGGACTTACACCCCATTAGTTCACGCCCATGCCGGGCGTACACGAGCAAAATGCAGCGGACCCGCCGGTCTGGTAGCAATTCAGAAGAAATCGGCTATGGATGTAAGTCCGTGCCAGTTCTGGCGGGCCGCTGATTTTGTATGTTATGTGAGACCTGAATTGAATATTTTGCAAAATGCCGTGACTATAAGTTCAGAGGTTGGTGATGAGTAAAATTGATCTAAAAAATGTAAGCGATGGCTTTCTGACATATTCTTGGTCAAACTTGTCTCCGCGCAATCGTGCTAAAATTATGGCAGGCTCACCAAAAACCGTATGGCTCTTCGGAGCTGGAGCTTCCCACCATTATAATTTAAATTCCAGGGGCGTACCGGTCCCCCTTGCTAATGGTTTCTTTGAAGCATTTAATGCACTACCGACATCAGAGGGATTTCACGCACACGTTGGTCCTCTAATTTCATTCCTTGGTCATTACAGAGGTGTCCAACCTCATGAGGTATCCCAATGGAATGAGAATATAGAAGATTTTATGACAGATATCGAAGACGGTATTGCAGAAATAAAAGAAGTCGAAGGGACAGTTAAATCAGGACATGTCGAAAGGTTTTGCTCTTTCGGCAGTTTTTAACAACATGAACTTTATTTTTGCTAATGTAATCAACGAGGCGCAAAACGGTAGGAGTTTCGGGTAGGAGTTTCGGGACGTTCCTTGATAAATTGATATGTCGATTAAATCTTGAGCGAGTACTGGGACGTTTAAGTGATCAATATTCCAAGGAACGTCCCATAGGCCTGCCTTGCCTTTGGCTAATACTTTTGCTCAGTAGTGTCCGGTTAACATTCGAATAATTTCAATTGGATATGTGAACTAGTAATTTCGTTTTTGTAATCACTTTGCGCCAGGTTCAGGAATAATAATCTGTAGTGTCACGTCTATATCGTAAACTAGTTCATGTAGCGTCAAGCCATTGAAAGTGCAGACGTGCCCTAAGAGAAGATAAATATCATTTCAATATAGCTTTAAAGCTATATTAACTACATTTAGCAATAATTACGTAGCCTATTTGTATCATATCATTCGTTTCATTTCATATTGACTTATTAAATAATTCATGTTATTTTTGTTGTGTAAAAGCTACATTGTATAGAATATAAGGTAACTATGAAGCCTGAAAGCAGCATATTAAACCGATCTGCCATGGCAGATCCCGCAATTGTAAAGGAAATCTGCCGCAGCCTCAAGCAAATGCGATTGAGCAAAAACCTGACGCAGGCAGAACTGGCCGAGATGGCCGGTCTGAACCGTGTGACAATCAGCCGCATGGAAGCCGGCAGGGCTGCTACCCTTCTCACCTTAGTGCAGATACTCAGGGCCCTGGACAAGCTCGACATACTGGATATTTTCAGAGAGGAATCCGAAATAAGCCCCATGCAATTGCTGAAACTGCAGGAAAAGCAGCGCCAACGCGCTTCCCTCTCAAGAAAAAAAACCGTAGCTGATCGGGAAGAAAAATCAGAATGGTGAGCATAGCAAAGGTCAATATATGGAACACCTTTGTCGGAGCGGTGGCATGGGATGATTCAAGGGGGTACGCTACATTTGAGTTCGATCCCAACTTTCTGAAGAAAAAATGGAACCTCTCCCCGCTCGTGATGTCCATTGAAGACGTATCAAAAAGCAGGAGTATCTTCTCCTTTCCCAACCTGAACAAAGAAACCTATAAAGGCCTGCCGGGAATGCTGGCAGACAGTTTACCGGATAAATATGGAAACAAATTAATAGAGGCATGGCTTGCGCGCAACGGCCGTGATGCCGGCTCCTTTAATTCTGTAGAGCGCCTGTGCTACACCGGCAAAAGAGGAATGGGAGCCCTGGAATACGAACCTGCTACTCACGCATTTGATGATTCTTCCAAATCTATTGAAATAGAAAAACTGGTACGGCTGGCAAAAGATGTATTAAGTGACAGGGAAAACCTTAAAACCAGAATCAGCGCCGGCAGCGATGAAGGATTGCTGGACATTATCCGCGTGGGAACATCAGCGGGGGGCGCCAGGGCAAAAGCCATTATTGCATACAACGAAAAAACAGGAGATGTTCGCTCCGGGCAGATTGACGGTCTGGAAAATTACGATTACTGGATCATCAAGTTCGACGGGGTAACTAATGAACAACTGGGTGATCCGAAAGGATACGGAAAGATCGAGTACGCCTACTATCTGATGGCAAAAGAATGCGGAATAAACATGACGGACAGCAGGCTTCTTGAAAAAAACAGGCGCGCCCATTTCATGACAAAGCGCTTCGACCGTCAGGGAACAAAAAAACTTCATTTGCAGACGCTCTGTGCCATTGCCCATTTTGACTACAATGATCCTGCCGCCTATTCATATGAACAGGCCTTTCAGGTCATGCGTCAACTCAGACTTCCTTACCGGGATGCTGAAGAGCTGCTCAGAAGAATGTGTTTCAACGTAATTGCCCGAAACCAGGATGACCATACAAAAAACATATCCTTTCTCATGGATGAAAACGGAGAATGGGCACTGTCGCCGGCATATGATGTTACCTATGCCTATGACCCGGCAAACAAATGGATGAAAGACCACCAGATGAGCATTAATGGTAAAAGAAAAGATATTGAAAGGTCTGATATGGTTGCACTGGCAAAGAAAATGAATATCAAAAAACCAGATGAGATTATTGAAAAAATAATATCAAAGGTCATGAACTGGTCAAAATATGCTGACAAGGCAAAGGTTAGTGCCAAACAGACAAAGGCGATCGAAAGAACATTCCTTTTCATGAAAGGCACAGGGAAATGACACAAACAAAGGAATTCCCAAATGACTGACGGAACAAAAAGAGCCGATATTATAGCCGGCCTGAAAGTTTCCATTGTATTAAAGCAGGACCAGAGAACCGGAAAGCTTACCAAAGGCATCGTCCGGGATATTCTGACAAAATCCACCACACATACCCACGGGATCAAGGTTCGTTTGGAAAACGGCCTGGTGGGGAGGGTCAAAATCATTCACGGTTGACCTCAGATCAATTCTCTGACAGAAAAACAAAAAGGAAGACAAGGGGGTGACACTGTTGCAGATGGACTTCACGATCAGACTTCCGCGTTGGGTAGCAGAAATGCTCGCGCACAGTCCAAAGATCTTCCGGACAAGGGAAGATCGTATGCGGTTTGTAGTTACACTGGCGCGGGAGAACGTTCAGAGACAAACCGGAGGGCCTTTTGGTGCTGGTGTGTTCGATGCGAGTGGGTGCCTTGTTGCGCCAGGAGTGAACGTCGTTGTGACAAGCAACTGCTCAATACTTCACGCGGAGATGGTCGCGATCGCGCTGGCACAGAAGAAGCTCGGCCGGTACGACATAAGTGATGAAGGGAAGAGCGACTACGAGTTGGTAACTTCTACAGAGCCCTGCGCAATGTGTTTCGGAGCCATTCCCTGGTCGGGGGTCACACGGCTGGTCTGTGGTGCTCGAGATGAAGATGCGCGTCACATTGGTTTCGACGAAGGGCCGAAGCTCCCGAACTGGCAGCAAGCCCTCGAAGAACGAGGTGTGCAGGTATCACGGGATGTCCTGCGACAGGAAGCTGTTGACGTGCTCAATCTCTACGTGAAAGTGGGTGGAGTAATTTACAATGCACGTTAAGCTGGCTGTCTATCCAGGCAATCCGTCCGATCCGGGGAATAGATGGAAAAGCATGCTATTACACTTTCTTACAGTAGATCACCTTACCCTCGCCCTGGCAGTAAAAATCCTCGAGGATGGTTTCCAGGTGGTATCCGGAGCTTTCGTAAAAGGCCCGGGTGCTGGCGTATTGAACTCGCTGTGAGGTGTCCGCGTAGATCCGCTTGCCCCCGGCTGAACTGATGCGCTTTTCCGCTTCTTTCAGAAGACGCCGGCCAAGCCCCCTTCCCTGATAATTCGGGTGTACGGCGATCCAGTAGAGGTCGTAACTGGCCGCCGTGGCGGGAATCGACCCGAAACAGGCATATCCCGCAAGCCGGCCATAGTGCTCGGCCATAATAAACTCGTAGCCGCTCTCCGCTCCCTTTGCCAACCGTTCGGTCACCAGTTCCGCCGCCACGTCCACCTCGGCTGGTGAAAAAAAGCCGGTGATCTCCACCAGCCGCCGCACCCGCTCGACATCCTGCGGTTGCAGCTCATTTCGGAGAACCACCCCGTGAATCCTGTCGTTGGCGACGTGGTGGCTGTCGGCCCATTGCATGTTGCCCTCAGCCAGGCCGCGGAAAAAGGCCATGGCGTTTTGTCCCAAGGTACTGGTGCGATATCCCCCCTCCTGGATGACCACCGTGGGCAGCCCCATGGCCCCGATCATTTTTCCGTTTTTCCTGAAATCCTTGGCCGTAAGGAACCAGGTGCCGGTCGGGTCCGCTTTGGCCGGATCCAAGCCAAAGGCCACCACCAGAAACTGCGGTACGAATTCCTCAATTCTCCGAATAGCATGAACCAAGGCCTTGCGGTACTTTTCGCCGTCCACGGCTTCGGGCAGTGGCAGGTTCAAATTGAAGCCCTCCCCATCCCCTTCCCCGCGTTCCTCGGCAAAACCGCTGAAATAGGGGTAGGCAAAGCTGGGGTGGCCGTGTATGGAAACGGTCAGCACATCCGACCGTCCGTAAAAGATGTCCTGCTCGCCGTTTCCGTGATGGTAGTCAATGTCAAGGATGGCCACTTTGCCGTATGGACACAAGTACTGCGCGGCGATGGCGGCATTGTTAAAATAGCAAAACCCGCCAAAAGACCGGCGCTCCGCGTGGTGACCTGGGGGCCGGATCAGAGCGTAGGCGATGCGTAGCCCGTCCAGGACCTTTCTTGCGGCGGTCAGGGCACAATCCACGCCCCGCCGGGCGGCCGGGTAGACGTTTGCGTTGATCGGCGTAAACGTGTCGATGCAGTAATAACCCGCCAATACCGATGCCTCCTTGGGGATGCGCGTTTTGTTCCGGATGGGGAAGACATAGGGATAGAGTGCCTTGTCGGCAGATACATCGGCGCAGGCCTTCTTGAGATAATGAACAAAATCGGGATCGTGAACGGCGTAGAGGTGCTTGTCGGGAAACGTCCGGGGGCTGATGCGGACAAACAGGCCGCTGGGCTCCAGGGATTCCAGGATACTCTTGATGCGCACGGGCGACTCCACGTAGCCCCGTTCGTGAACGTGATGGATGTCGTGCCTGTCGTTGACGACAAGGGCGATCTGTTCGGCCTGGCGGCTCTCGACCGTGATCTTGACCGCTTCCGGTTTGACGTAGCGAAACGGCCGCAACCTTACCGGGTCCTCTTGAAAACTGGCGACCACTTTCTCTACATAGTCGGCCGGGCAATAATCCGCATACTTTCGTTCCAAAATAGCCTGGACGACCTTCCTTGCAAAACGGTTTCGGAGTGGTGCCTGGTTGTCAAGTCCGTCATAGACCAGGTGCGGCATGCAGGTGTTATCCGGCGACACGGACGACTCATAGGCGGTACCCACGATGGGCCGGGCTCCATATCGCTCGTAAAAGCGTAAACGTGCCCTATTTTCCTTCAGCAGCGCCTCATTGGGACAATTTTCAGCGTCATCAGGGAGACACTCGAAAAAAAGCCCTTTGGCCTCAAGGGCTTTGGCTTCCCGGCGGACGCGTTCATAAAGGGCGCCGCCGACGCCACTGCTCCTGCTGGAGGCCGTTGCGATCCAGTCCAGATAGACAAACCGGATTTCAGGTTCATGAAGGATGGTGGCGAATCCCCGCACCCTGCCTTTTATGCTTTCAGCCACGAAGAGGATAATACGGAACCGCTGTTTGAACTGATTCAGCAACTTTTCGCCTAACAGTTCGATTTCATCTTTGCGCACTCCCTTAAAACGGGTGCGCAGGATCTGTTTGACCTGCTCCAAGGTCCCTTTGTTCACTGGAATCACATCATCATAGATTCGGCGTATGTGAAGCATGCTGTACACTCCTGGTTGTAATGATTTCCCGACAATTCATGGTTCTTTGCGATCCTCCGTTCACGTAATTGCTGCGCTGTAATGCGTCTCGCATATCCCTTCCAGCAGAAAGGTTAGGCAAAAGGAGCTTCCTATAGATTTTTTAGATATGATCCTTCACCTCAAACTCTAATGCTTTTAGAGTAAGGATTACATCAATGAAAAGAAAAACAGCGGATAGAATAATACCTATAATGCTGAAAAGAAAAAACAGTATGCCCAGGGATTCCAAATTGATATGAAATAAATTCATCAAAAGCAGAACCGGGATAATCAAACTGCTGGAAAGGATGCTGAACGAAATTGATACAATAGAATTCCTGAGAATTTTGCTTCGTTTAAATAGAATTTTCAGCTCTAGGCGCTTTTTGTCCTTATCGGCGGTCTGTCCATTCTTCAATTCATTTACAATCATTCTTGACTTATCAATAGTTCTGGCAAGACGATTGTTGAGGGAAAGAAGAATCAGGCCAACCCCGGAAATCAAAGCAATTGGTGAGATACATGATTGAAGAAATTTTATGAAAGATTCAGTCGCTTCCATTTGAATAAAGCCTTATGTTTTGCCTAACCGTTACAATAAAACCTATTGATAGGTTTTTACCTTTGAGTTTAGATCCTTTAACACTACTTCTGTTTTCATAACTCAATACAATTGTTCCATTCCCCAATTCCAAACTTTTAATGGAGTTTTATTCAATAAAGGCAATACTTGGACTTCCATATTGGGAAGGCTCAATATCATACATGTATTATTAAATTTTGTACTTCCCGGGTTTATTAGCAGGGTCCTCCCTAATTGTTCAGCAAACACCTGATGTGTATGCCCAACTATCAAGACATCATGCTCAAATTTCCTTAAATGGCTGGTCCATTGTTCTATCTGATTTAATAACATATTGCCATATTCATCCATTAATTTAATCCCTCTCATATATGAGCAGGGAGGACTTGCATGAACTACATATATATACTTTTCTTCAACCGTTAATTCCAACACAAAAGGTAATCTTTTGAAAAATGTTTCAACCCTTTTTTCTTCTTCATCAACAGGCAAGCTAAGAAGCCAAACATCATGGTTTCCCAAAATCATCCGGCATTCACTTTTAATGAGCAAGTCAATAGTTTGATTTAGCTCATTCCCGTATCCTGCGATATCTCCAGCACAGAGGATAATATCTACATCCTCCTGCTGAAAAATCGACAATGCATCTCTGAGCGGGGCAGTTGTGGCATGAACATCGCTGATTAAACCGATTTTTGTAGACACTTTCTACCCTCTAACCCGCTTTTCTCACGAGCCGAGTTTGCCGCAGGCGCAAGGCGCAGGCCATGAAGCCGTGGCGCTTCACTGCGAATGGCCTGCAACACAGCGGATGCAGTGAAATCGGCTTGCCCGAAGGGTGAACAAATCATAAGAATTTTGTTATAAATTCCATAAACAAAGTGTTAAACAGCCTGTAAGGCAAAGATAGTAATAAGTTTCAATAATACAATTATGTTACCGCATTATTTTATGAGTTGTTCATGAGAAATGCGGGCTAATGTGAACAAGTTGTCAGGGCCCCTAAATTATTTATGTGTAATTTTATGAGTTGTTCATGAAAAATTTGGGCTACTCTTTTGGCCTGTAGTACCAGGGCGAACAAAAAATTTTAAAACGAACTGCATAAGGGAATACAACAATAAACGAAATTCTGAGAATCATTTGATATACAGTAAACCATTCAAGCTTTCTGATAGACGTCAATATTGGCGGGCTTAAAATAATACGGAAATCAAGCCCTTTTTTCTTGCCCCATGCCTTCAAAAAGTAAGAAAAAAATATTTCTTCTCCAGCATAGACCTTTTCACTGAATCCTCCTGTGCTTTCGAAACCTTCTCTGAGGCAATAAATGAAACAGCCGGCAGCCAGTCCAAACTTTATTGATATCCGGTTCCATAAATCTAATACTTTTTGGGCGAACGGATGCAATGCTTTTTCAGCAGCAATAACAACTCCACCCCCACAGCACTTGCCGCTGGACAGATTTGAGATGGCTTTTTTTAGAAGATCAGGTGATAAGAATGTATCTGCATCTAAAAATATTAGAAATTGTCCTTTAGCTATTTTTACTCCTGCATTTCGCGCACGGGAAATCCGATTAATCGGCTCATGTATCACACGAACGCTATACTCTTTAGCTATTTGTGCCGTATTATCTGTAGAGTTGTTGTCTACAACGATAATTTCTCCTTCGGCTTCAACTGTCTCCATAGATTTCTTAAGAATATCAAGAGTTTTTGGAAGCCATTTTTCTTCATTATAGGCTGGAATTATTATTGAATAAGAAATCGTCATTCCCAATTATTATGTCTTTAAAAAGCTAAACCGAATTCATGAAATACTCGGTTTAAGTCATTTTACGATACTGTGACAAAACGACCAGCAGAATTATACCGGGTATAATTAACGAGGCGGTTCTCCCTATGGTATGCATTACAATCTGATTAACGACAACAAATGCCAGATAAAGCATTATCGACCATTTCTTCATTTCCCAAAAGCCGTATATACAGATCAGGATAATTACTGCTGAAAAACCTAAATATGGTGGCCACCAAAAGCCGATGGCCCATGCTTTATCACTGAAAGGCGCAAAAATTATACCTAATACATGAAAGATATACAAAGCGCACATAATTGTAATAATATTTGGTCGTTGTGTATTTCCCGATTCATTTTTGGATTTTAACAGATTATCTTGATCCTTATTCGT
>VMSQ01000221.1 GCA_013792055.1 Desulfobacteraceae bacterium | reverse complement strand
GGTAATCTCCATTAAGGAACTTTGGGTGAATATTCACTATCCGGCTACGGCCCGATAAGCTTTGTGAAACGCCCGGTGCGGACCCGCATGCCGTGGTGTTGTGGGGAGGGGGAGAGAGAAACTCCCCCTTACCCGATTATGTTACTGTATAAACTTATATTTAATTGTTGCTTTTTTAAAAATAATTTAAAATAATACTTGAAATAATTTATAGTTTTAAATATAACTCGCAAACTCAAACGAATTAAAAGGACATTAGCTTCTTATGGATGAACTAAAAAACCTAATTAAAACAATAGCCTTTCAAAAAACTGATACACCATCTTTTCCATTATCATCAGGTCAAAAAAGTTGTTTTTATTTCAACATGAAAAAGATTACTTACTTGCCAAAAGGGCAAGTTCTCATAGGTAAAGTTATATATGATAAAATTCAAGAGCTTAATCTCAAACCAAAAGCAATCGGTGGCCTTACTATGGGCGCAGACCCGATATCGGTTGCTACTGCTTTTACATCTTTTTTAAAAGATAATCCAATTGAAGCTTTTGCCATTCGTAAAGAACCAAAAGAACATGGTATGCGATTACAAATTGAAGGAAATGTAGATGCAGGAGATTCTGTTATTATTGTTGATGATGTTGTTACCACTGGCAAATCCACTATACAGGCTATTGATATTGCAAGAAAACACGGATTAAATGTTTTATGTGCCATTATCCTTGTAGATAGGTGCGAAGAAAATGGACATCAAAACATAGAATCCAAAGGAATTAAAGTTTATTCAATATTTACAATACATGATTTTAAATCAGAGTAAAAGATATCTCAACAATATAATCATGTAGTTATTTTTTTAAAACTCCTGCGACAACACCAATTACAAGAAGTACAAGTCCTGACCATATCCATGTGGGCTTACTTAAAATCACACCAAAAAAACCTACACCACATCCAAAAATCCAGAATGTTTGAAACGAGGATAGACCTTTTTTTGATTTGTGCATTTATTACCTTTCTCTATTTTTTCACATAACAGTGTTGATAAATGTAAAATTTTTCCATGATATAGGACTATATATCTGGAAAATGTTTCCACGTATTCGCATATTAAGTTCAACTAAGGTAAATATTTCTCTTGAATTTTTTGACTCTTTTATATTATTCAGAACCTTTCAATTTAACAACATAATACCGCAGGGATATTGAAAGCAAGGTAAAATTTAACCCGAATCTGGAAGATCGTTTAATGGATCAAGTCCGTGAAGTTTTACGATATTATCACTATGCATACACTACCGAACAGTCTTACTCTTCCTGGATATTGCAGTACATAAAATTTTATGGCGGCAAAACACATCCGAAAGATATGGGTAAAAACGAAGTTGAGCGGTTTTTGAGCTACCTTGCAGAAAAGAAGAATGTTGCTGCAGCAACCCAGAAACAGGCACTAATATCCGTGTGGTTCAAAAACTTATGGGGCATGCTGATGTGAAAACCACCGAAATATATACCCATGTCATGAAAAAAGATATCGATTCTGTTAAAAGCCCTTTGGATTTATTATAAGAAATTCAATTCTCAAAAGATGTCAAACGGGGATTGTTTTCATATGCGTGATAATTTTACTTTACAGGACAAATTATCTATATAATGTTCCTTCTTTATGAAAAGAATTAAGAAAAGGCTATTAGAGTTGAATTTGCCGGCTAATCGTTCCGCTTTTCTTTGGGGACCCCACAAAAAACCGGCAAGACTTATTGGATTAACAGGCATTTGCCGAATTCCTGCGTGTTGCTGCATTGACTTCCGGTGAATTGGTGAATTATACTAATACAGCAAAAGAAATCGGTGTCAGCACAAGTGGTCTGAAGTTCTCAAAGGAACAGTGGCGATTCGCAAGCCCTTGATGCGCAAGAGATTGGTGCAGGTCGAGTAAAAAATCGCTCAATTTAGGTATAGGTCAAAGGGAGTATATCATGAAAAATTTAGCCAAAAAGATTATGGTAGCAATAGATGGTTCTGAGAATTCCCTCAGATCGCTGGATTACATCGATCTAATGTATGGCCCGGGTCATAATATTGAAATTTTGCTTTTTTATGTTCTGCCGGCTTTGCCGCCGATTCTTACTAAAGACTCCGCCATGAGTCAGGAATACTGGGATGGGCTAAGGGCTGTAGAGAAAAGCAATGTAGAAATGTCAAAAAAGATATTAGCTGATGCCAAATCAGCAATTATTGAAAAAGGTTTTGATAAAGATAAAATCAGTACAATATCAAAGCATAAGGACATAAGCATTGCTCTGGATATTGCTCAAATGGCAGATAATAGTAAAGTGGATGCAATTCTTTTGAGCCGGCATGGAAGAACCGGATTAAAGGATTTTTTCATGGGTGAAATATCGAGCAAACTTTTAGAATACTGCAAGGATTCTCCCGTATGGGTTATGGGTGGTCCTGTTAATTCAAGAAAGGTTCTTGTGGGTGTGGATAACTCCGAAAATGCTCTGCGCGCTGTCGCCCATGCAGGTGCTATGCTTTCCGGGACTGAATGCCATGTAACTCTTTTTCACTCAAAAAGCCATATAAGACGTTTTGTGCCTTTGGAAGTTCTGGAAAATGCACCTGGACTTGAGGAAATCTGGCAAAAAAAGGCTGCAGAGGAAATTGCTCCATACATGATGAAGGCAAAGGAAATGCTCCTGGAGCATGAGCTGAAAGAGGATAATATAGACATAAAGATAATTGACGGCAGCCGGTCTGTTGCAGATGATATTATCAAAGCAGCTAAAGCCGATAGTTTTGGCACCATTATTTTAGGACGCCGGGGAATTTCTAAAGTTGAGGAGTTTTTTATCGGAAGCGTTACAAGAAAAGTTATTCAGCATGCTGTCGGCTTTACGGTTTGGGTTGTCCAGTAGGATGTTGATGCCGGAGATTAAGGCAGTATATAGCTGCTATTGTAACTATTCAGGTTGTCAGGTTCACGGTTCACGGTTAAACTGATGAAAGGGAGGTTCGATTCCGATTCCATCGCTCTCTAACCTTGAACCTTGAACCATTGAACCGTGAACCTGAGCAGTTACAAGTAATTTATTATCAAGATACCGGTTTTTTCCGATCATGGATTTCATTTGTTCCACAACAAGAAATGCATACATCTGTTTATTTGTCATTTGATTTAAATATTCACTGATATTTAAATTTTTGGGAAAGTTGTTACCAGATGATAATCCGTTCCCATTATATCTATCTTTCAGAGCACTTAAATAATTTTTAACATTCTCTCTAATATCTTCAGAAGAAAGATTTGCAAGATCAGAAAATAATTTGGCAAGTTCTGAAGCTTCAGGCAGTAAAGGGTGTTCCAAAATCATCTTTAAATCCTTTGCATAGCGAGCCAGACCATTATGAATGTGCTTATTTTTTACTACATTTATATCAGCCCATCCAGCCCTTAGCCATTTAAATGCCCCGTATCTTATAACGGGTTTTTTTGAGTCAACCTCGTACAGGAAGCTTATGCCGATGGAATCGTACATATAGGAGCTTACCCAGCTAAGACCCGGCATTGAAAGACCTTTCTCTCCAGAATAAAGATATTCCCAGTTGTCATCTGAGCCTAACACAAGACCTTTTCTACCCACATCTGACTTGTCTTTTTGTCTTGAAATCGAGATTAATAGATTTTTGCCGCGAAACTTACAGAGAATCAGAACGTTGTCTATATCATATCTATAATAAGCGCCTGTAAACTGATCAGGAGTTATTTCAATATGTTTAATCCCTTTAACCACTATTGGGCACTCAGAATTTGAAATATATGTCCATAACTTAGGCATGTCTTGATTTTGCCCGTTTACCTGAGTCCAGTAGGATAGACGAACTGAAGAGGGCATGAAAGCAAATGAAGGAATATCAGGATTGTATGTATACTGAAGAATGTTTTTCAGATCTGTATTAATATCAAATTCATAATAAGCAGAAGGCGAGCTGAACAATTTATCTGTATAGTAGAGGGAAGATCTGCTTTTTGGAGAAACCACAAAATCCAGTACCTTTTCAATAAGCTTAAGATTAACTGGTCCATGATTATCTGAAGAGGCCAGAGTCGACAGATATTCAAGTTCTGGATTTAAAGAAGCAGGAATTTTTATTTCATTTAGATCAGAGCTTAATGCTAACTGTATTGAAGAAAAAAGAAACACCATCAATAGCGCAGCAGTAGATAGAATTTTTTTCAACATAAATATATTTATACCGGCATCCTTCACGACAAGTCAAAAGTAGTTTACAGTTTGTTGATCTTGTATTTTGGCAGTGAAATTTGAAAATAGAAATTGGAAATTGGAAAAAATACAAAGATGTACATGCGTTACCTAATTTCAAATTTCCAGTTTCAACATCGGCCCGTCCGCCTCGCCTGAGCACAAGCACTTGAATTTCGCATATCTGGTTATAGCGAGTGCGATGGCGGGCAGGCATTCAATTCGATAATACACGCTTTTTCGAAAAAAGTGTAAACTGGTTAATGAAGGATGCCATTATACCTTATTCTTTTTTCTTACGTACTATCATAACAGAGCACTGGGATTTATCCGCCACTCTTTTGGCCACGCTACCGAAGAATACAAGCCCCATACCTGATAGCCCATAGGACCCCATCACCACAAGATCTATATTTTTTTCTTCTAAATACCTTAATATTTCTGTTGAAACATGCCCGCTAAGTATGGCGAGCTTATAATCAACCTGTTCACCTATTATAGAGCCATACTCCTTATCCATACGTTTTTCTAACTCCACAATCAAAGATTCTTCTGGTTCATAGGGCAACATCCATTCAGCATCCGTTAGTTGATAATTTATGGCAGGCGGCAAGGCATGTATCACAAAAAGTTTGGCGTTGTATTTTTTAGCCAGATCAAGTGCCGTTACAAATGCCATTTCTGCATTTTCTGAAAAATCCGTACAACAAGCTATTTTTTTTATTTGCATGCTCACCTCATGAAGGTTGATGGCTTTTTACGAAGCCGTCATGGTTGGATATTATAGTTTATTATTTAGTAACTACTCAGGTTGTCAGGTTCACGGTTCACAGTTAACGGTTGATCAAAACATAAAAGCAAGAGGCTCAGTTGTGAGAACTCAAGAATTGAGATCAATATCAAACATGCTTCAATCATTACAAAATTCATTAAAAAAACCGTGAACCGTGAACGTTGAACCGAGCAACCTATGTATATATATGTGATCGGGTTGCAGGTAATGTATTGTTTAATCCTTTTGTGAAAAGAATTTGATACAGGCAAGACGTACCATATTTGAATCCTGTTGAGGCACCATTTAAAAAAAGACGCCATTGCCTTACAAACTTATCATCAAACATTTTTTTCACTTTTTCAACATTATTTTCATAATTTTCTGCCCACTGGTCTAATGTTTTTGCATAGTGGAGCCGGAGGTTTTCTATATCCAATATTGAAAAACCGTTTTTTCCCATTTCGCGCAGGATTTCGTCAAGTATAGGAAGATACGCGCCTGGAAAGATATATTTGAATGTCCATGGATCGCTTGGGGATGGGGTATCTCTACCAATAGTATGCAACAGCCCTAAACCACCTTTTCTCAGCGAACTCGATATTTTTTTAATAAATACCGGTATGAATTTTTTCCCTACATGTTCAAACATTCCGATGGAAACGATTTTGTCAAATTTTCCGCTTAACTCACGATAATCCTTATATAAGATC
>VMSQ01000181.1 GCA_013792055.1 Desulfobacteraceae bacterium | reverse complement strand
GAGAGAGAGAGAGAGAGAGAGAGAGAGAGAGAGAGAGAGAGAGAGCAACAACTGTGCCAGGATAGCCGCTGTGAGGTCTTTTATTTATAGTAGAACTCAAAATTTGCATAGCTCCTATCTCCAATCAATGCATCCTTGTCCCACGTTTCATGGAATCGTGAAGGTTAGAGATAAAAATTTAGTGGAAAGCTTTGCATAATTATTCTTATTATCAGCACAGTCCAAAGTTCTGTCATTTCTGCGAAGGCAGGAATCCATAACCCATTGATTTTGCTGGATTCCCGCCTTCGCGGGAATGACGGTTCGGTCAATAGGATATTTCTTTAAAATTCATGGGGTTAGAAAGAACTATGGACTCTTAAGTTATTATTATTTAATCTGATAGTATATTGTCAAGGAAATGTTGGAAATATCAGCAATTTATGAATAATTAGGCAAATAATGAGCCCAAAAAAGCATAGAACTAATAATCAGAAAATCCTCCGATTATCAAATAAACAAAAAGCCCATACGTGCCTGTGTTGCTGATATAACGTATGAGCCCTTAAATGCCCTCATAAGACTTCTCCCTTGAACCATGTTATGTTTTACACTGCTCGACCACCGACACCATTTAATTTAATAGTATTAAGTATTGACATGGCAAGCAGTAAATCTTCTTTGGTTGTAATTTTAACGTTGCACCTGCTGCCTCTGATAACCTTAACCTTTATACCCAGCAGTTCTACAAGCATAGCATCGTCTGTACCTGTAATCGCAGCACGCCTGGCATTTTCATGGGCATCTCTAATTATTTTATATCTAAAAGCCTGGGGTGTCTGTGCAAGCCATATTGTGTTTCTTTCGATTGTATTCTCAATAAATCCTGAGCTGTCAACTCTTTTTAAAGTATCATATGCAGGTATGCCCAATATACAGGCGTCATAATCAATTGCACATGTTATACATTCTAATAACTGTTCAGAACGGATAAACGGACGTACTCCATCATGGATAACTACAATACTATCATCTATATTATCAATCGCCAGAAGACCGTTATAAACTGAATCCTGACGCTCAGCACCGCCAGGCACAAGGCTTACCTTCTTTTGAAAATTCTGACGATTAAGTATATTATCATTACAAAATGCAAAATCTTCTTCTGGAACAACAAGAAAGATTTCATCTATCATATTACATTCACTAAATACCGCAATTGTGTGGCTTATAAGCGGACGGCCATCAAGCAATAAATACTGCTTACGCTCTTTATCGTCCATCCTTACGCCCTTACCTGCAGCTACTATTATTGCTGATACCATCATAAACGGTTCACAGTTCACGGTTCACAGTTCACGGTTGGTTGCCTTGATTTTATCATTACTCTCTAACCTTGAACCCTGGAACCGTGAACCCTGAACCGTTATTATTTTAAGTAACCAAGCTCTTTGGGAAGCGGTACGCCTTTTCCCATTGTATCCTCACCGTAATTGACAGTGGTAAGGATCTTAATATCCGCTAGCGCACGGACATCTCCTTCAAACTTAACCTTAGTTATGTTTTCCTTCTGGATCTTCCCTCCTGCCCACTGTATATCAAGAACGCTGCTCGCATCAAACCTGTCCTGTCCGACACAAAGTTCCACCTGACCACCATAGTGCTGAACAATCTTTGCAACCAGAAGACTGGGCCTGCTGTGGAAACCAAGTTTGACCGGAATACCTACAGTAATTGAAGAACGCTCAATGTTTTCATTCAATATCTCACTGGCCAGGTCTTTACCGGTTGTCAGGAAATAACATACATAATAAAGCCCATAATTAATTGTCCGATCAAGGAGAACTTCAGGATTAACAAGTAATGATAGTTTTTCTTGTACCTTTTTGTATATGTTCTTATAGCCTGCCTCGTACAGGTGACGCTCATAAAAATGCAGCAGTCTCCCCATCATTTGAAGAAGATGAAATACAACTGAAAAACAGCCACGTAGTTCTTTGAGCTTCCGGTTGCCAAACCTGTATCCACCATGTATTACATATGTATCAAAAGCAGACTGAAGGTTGTGTACAAGCATCTCAAAGCGCCTCATCTCAACCTCATTTATCTTGTCAGGAACAATCTCCAGTATCTTTTTAAAATTATATGGTTCATAAAAACTAAGATGATCAAAATTCCTCGCAATACTTAGAAACTCGCTGGCAATTTTAATTATATGCTTCTTCTGCAGATCTTTGTCCTCATCATCAATATTATAATCAAGTAAATCTGTAGTTGTAACATCCGGAAATTCAAAAGTATCGAAATTATCATCAGGTACAGGTATGTTCAGTCGACGGGCTTCATCAAGGATAACCGGTGCCAGTTTCTTTAGAGAACTTGTCAAAAAATTAAATGTTGCTTTTCCTTCCTTCTCAAAGTCTCCGGTATTTACAAGCTTATAAAAAACAAGACGATTTGAAATATGTTTCTGAGAATAGGTGCTAATGCTCAAATGCCTGACAGCAGCAGATAATTCTCTATAATAATACCAGTCTTTGTTGTTTTTTGCCCCGTGATAATCAAGAAAATCTTCCAGGATCTGAGATGATGCTATTAGTCTCGAAAAGAGCATTTTTGTAAAAAAAATACTGTCTTGCTCAAGATTTGAAATGTAAACGCAACATTTAAGATAATCATGAGAAAATATCCTAGCCTTTTCAGCAAAAGAAAAATTATTCAATAACCCTTGCACTACCACCGCCCCCTGACCTCTGAACCTCTGATCTCTGATCTCCGACCTGAGACCTTTGCACAACCCCCATTTTTGCTCAATTCTGGTCATTGCGAGGAGCAAGTGAGCCTTTAGCCGCGAGCAAAGCGTGGCGGAACGTGGCAATCTTGTGGATTATCAACAGGTTGCGAGATTGCTTCGCTTCGCTCGCAATGACAATACTGGTGTTATGCAAAGCTCTCGACCTCTGAACCTCTGAACCTCTGAACCTCTGATCTCCGATCTCCGACCTCCGACCTCTGATCTCCGACCTCTGTATTCTACATCATATCTTTCTGGGTTTCAGCAATAATATTATCAAGTTTATTTTTTAAGTTTTCCGGCAGTCCTTCAATATCGACATTTAAAAACCCACGGACAATTGTCGATACTGCTTCATCCTCATCAAGGCCCCTTGCCATGAGATACTCGATTTCACGCTGATCAATTTTGCCTACCGCAGCTTCATGCGACATCTCAACATTTGGGACATAAGCCTGAAGCTCAGGGATTGCATGCATAAGCCCATCATTTAGTATCAAGCCTTTACATTCAAGGTGTGCTTTTATACCAGCGACTTTTCCAATCAGGCTTCCCCTTGCAATAATTGTCCCACCAGACGTAATTGCGCGCGATATTATCTCTGCGCGTGAATCTGGCGCACTTAACACAACTTTTGACCCCACGTCCAGATAACTGCCTTTACTGGCCACTAAAATGCTGTTGAAACGGGCAACGGCTCCTCTCCCATTAAGATATGTCGTGGGAAACATCTGAAGGGAACCGACTGGTTTTAAAGATATATAGTTAGAAATAATAAGTCCGCCTTCATCAACCTGTGTAACTGTTCTGGGGCGAACGTTTACCTTTTCACCCCAGTCATGAATCATGGTAAATATAAGTTTTGCTCCCTTTTTTACATAAAATTCAGATACACCTACATGCAATCCTGATACCAGATGCGGCGCTGTTGCACACCCCGTTATGATATGAAGCTCTGAACCTTCTTCTGCTATTACGACATTATGAACGTTCTGCGAAAATTTATCCTTAGCTATATAAAGGCATGCCTGTATTGGATGCTCTGTTTTAACGCCAGGAAGCGACCGTATAAAGTAACCCTCGTGAGGTTTCTCCTTTGCCTGAGATGTAAACTTGTCGGTGTCAGGAGAAATGCTTTTCCACATATAATCGCCAAGCCACTCATATTTTTTTCTAGCCTGGGATATGCCCATTACCTCAACGCCATCCAATTTAGTTTTGCAGTGTATAACAGACTTGTCTTTCTGTATAAAAGTGCCTGCACGAGCCATTTCTTTAGTATCAACGCCGACGTCTAAAAACTTATCTGCATCGGAAGAATCGATCCTGGACAACTCATCAATATATTCGTGTTCTTCTGTTTCAACCTCATAGTTATCGAGATTAACTTCCGAATCATTATCTATATCGTGCATCTTACACACTCCTCATAGCCATATTCTCTTATCCAATTTAAAATTTCCCTTGCATTCCTTGAACAGCAAAGAACACCGTCATAAAGCACCTGCCCATTATCAGCCGTTATATAATCAAGGATATGACCGGTATGAGTAATAACCAGCGCGGATTTAGTGCTTTTTCCCACAATATTTTTATGGGGCCGTTCCTTGGGGCATTTAATCCCCCTTTGCAAAAGAGAATTTATATTATCACCAATAAGAACAATGCTTTCAAGGTCAACGCCTGATTCAGGTTCATCCAGCAGTATAAGGTCGGGTTGCTGCGCCTTAAGCTGGAGTAACTCGGAACGTTTAATTTCTCCGCCTGAAAAGTTATGATTTACATCCCGATCTAAAAAATCAGAAAATTTAAGTTGTTTGGCAAGTTCCTCTATATCAATAGGACGACCGCCGCTGCATATTTTAACTATAGCCCTTGTTTTTAACCCATTAATGGTCGGAGGCCTTTGGAATGACACCCCGATACCGAGTCTTGCACGCTCGTGAATAGGCATATGTGTAATGTCTTCACCTTTGAACGTAATTTTCCCATGAGTAACATTATAGCCTGAAAATCCCATTATAGTCATCATCAGACTGGTCTTGCCGGACCCATTTGGACCAAAAAGTATATGGGTTTCTCCTTTCGGGATTTCCATATTAACATTTTTAAGTATTGTCCTATTCCCGACTTCTACCTTAAGTTCTTCAATCTGTAGCATACTTCTCACCTCACCGGTTTCCGCAATTCATATATTTTTTAGACAGGATATACAGGATGGTCAGGATATAAGAAAAAATAAAAAAAACGTAATAGTTGTGCCACAAAGACACTAACACACCAAGATTATAATATAATTCTCTTTGATATTGGTCGAGTGGGAAAATGGTCGAGTGGTTGACTACTCAACTATTTACAGACCTTTGAGCTTAGTGACTGAACTGTTACAAAAAATCATGCCTGCCCGCCATCGCTCTCGCTCAGGCGAGGCAGGCGGGTAAATCCAGTTAATCCTGTCAAAGAAGTCTAAAAACGGCCAAAACAGTCCATAAGCCGAATTTTGTTCCCTGCAAGGGTTACCCCCAACAGGGCAACGATCATTCATCTATGGGTGCTGGTTGCCCAGCACCTCTTGCGACTTACCCGGGAGCTCGGACGGGCTACCCTCAAACGCTCCTCTATTTAGTCTTGCACCAGGTGGGGTTTGCCAAGCTTCCCCGGTCACCCGGAGAACTGGTGCGCTCTTACCGCACCTTTTCACCCTTACCTGTCACTTAATTTTCATACAATGAAAATTAAGTGACAGGCGGTATACTTTCTGTTGCACTTTCCTTCACGTTGCCGCGACTTCACGTTATGAAGCACCCTGCCCTGTGGTGTTCGGACTTTCCTCCAGATCAAACAAATGATCCAGCGATCGTTTGGACTGTTCTAACCGCTCTTGAACTTCAGGGGTCAGGGATTGGGTGGTCGGGAAACTTCTTCTGATCCCTGACACCTGACACCTGATCCCTGTAAACCGTTTATGTATCCTTCCAGTAAATTATTCTCTGACAACTAGGACAAAACTTCAAGCTGTCACAGCGCTGAAGATCATTATAAATCTGTGAAGGGATGTTCATATTACATACATAGCATACTGCATCCTTTACAGGCGCAACTGCAATTCCTCCAGCCTTATCTCTTACCATAATATATATTTTTAATAACTGAGGATCAATTTTACTGGAAAATGTCTTCCATTCATTATCAAGCTCAACAAGCCTTTTACTGTTCTCTTCTGTTTCCTGAGCTATAGTTTGCTTTTCTTTATTAATCTGCTCGGAAAGCTTTTCATATTCATTAGCTCTGTCAGCCAAAACTCTTTCGATATCATCCATTTGTTCAAGGCATTCGAGCATTTGATCTTCAATCTGAGAATTTATTGTCTTAATATCTTCAATTGCCTTTAATAATAACAGGTATTCCTTGTTTGTCTTAATAGATCCAAGTCTTTCCTGGCTTTTCTTTAACCGTGAGCTATTCATTTCTACATCAGATTTATATAAACGATAACTCTTGTTCAGCTCATCAAGCCTTAATTCCTCATCTTCTGTAGTCTGCTCAAACTCACTAAGCCTTGAACAAAGGCTATCCAACCTTTGAGCAACATTAGTTAGAATCGATTTAATTGCGCTGCTTTCTGTCTCGATCTTTTGAAGTTTTACCAGATTGTCTATCTGTTCCTTCATATCCTCAACTCGCAAGTTAGGGGCTTCGCCCCAATTGAAATATTGGAAGAATGGAACAGTGGAATGATGGGTTTAGAGGAATAAGAAATTGATTTTTTCCTCTTACCCACTATTCCATTATTCCAACATTCCATGTATGTCGCACGCACGAAATGCTGCTAAAAGAATTATAATAAGTTGTAGAAATTCCGAGACATCTAATAAATCATTACAAAACAACAAACGGATCCTTTTCAAGTTCACATGCCTCAACTTTTACATTAAACTCACTTTCAACAAGAACTTTTTGAAGACGTTCCGCCAGCGCTGCAACTATTAAATGCTCGGATGCAAAATGTCCTATATCAATCAGGCCCAGATTTGCGGCCTCGACAGCCCTTGCATCATGATAACGCAAATCTCCGCTTATATAAACTTGAGAGCCAGATGAAAAAAAATTATTTATCAGGCTTGACCCGCTGCCGGTGCACACAGATACAGACTTAACAGACAGGTCTGGTTTCCCGGCAATTTTTACTGATTTCAGTTTAAGTATTTTTTTAATTTCCAACGCAAAATCAGCAAGCTCTTTTTTCTCATCAAGTTCTCCAATACGACCAATACCCTGAGCATTCTCTTGAGTTATAAGCGGATAAATATCATATGCCATCAGCTCATAAGGATGATCTTTTCTCACATGCCGGATAACGCTTTTGATATCACTTTTTTGTACAACGGCTTCTATTCTTATCTCATCTGTCTGAGTAATCTCACCTGGTTTGCCGATAAATGGATTTGTCTGAGAGCCTGGCCTGAAAGTACCTCTTCCTTTATTCCTGAAAGAGCAACATGAATAATTTCCAATTTTCCCTGCCCTGGTTTCAAAAAGTGAGTCTAAAACTTTTTGTTCATAGTCAACAGGCACGTAAAATACAAGCTTATAATTTTCTGCGCCCCTGCCCTTTCCCAGAACCTTCAGGTTTTTCAGACCGATACGTCCTGCGATAATATCATTTATACCATCTTTTGCGCTGTCGAGGTTGGTATGTGCTGAAAATATACCTGTTCGGTGCCTAACAGCCATATCGATCACATAACCAACAGGAGTACTGAAATCAATAGATTTCAAAGGCTGGAATATCAGTGGATGATGTGCAATGATCAGGTCAACATCCCTGCTGCAGGCAGCCTCAACAACATCGGGAGCAGGATCCAAAGCGATCCAAACTTTTTTTACCGGCCAGTCATTTTGCCCAACCTGTAATCCGACATTATCCCATTCTTCAGCAAGATGGAATGGTGCAAAGCTTTCCATCGCATTAATAATATCAGATATTTTTGCAATCATTTCTCAATCACAAAAAAGGCGTGGTTTTTTATAACCACGCCACAATGAGACCTTTGCAAAACGCCCCCTTTTGCCCAATTTCGGCGTCAGGCCCAAAATTTTAAGCCTCGAAATACTCAATGTATTCCTGCATTTAAAATTTTCGCCTTCCTTGAACTTGAACAAAATTGAACATTTTTCAAATGTCTCATAAGAAATGGGCCCACCTGGGTTCGAACCAGGGACCGACCGGTTATGAGCCGGTGGCTCTACCAGCTGAGCTATGGGCCCGCAAATTAAGCTTAGAATTTGATTCATTAACCGAGACCTTTGCAAAACGTCCCCTTTTGCCCAATTAGCGCTAAAGGTTAGCGCTGATGCTTCACTTCGTGTCACTAAAGTGCCGGCGTCAGACTCAAATTTTGGCACGCAGTGAAGCTTTAGCGCTAGCCTCGAAATACTCAATGTATTCCTGCATTTGCACGAAGTGAAGCTTTAGCGCTATATTTTCGCCTTCCCCACCGGGGCGTAGGCCCCTATGGGCCGGAGGCTTGAACTTGAACAAAATTGAACATTTTTCAAAGGTCTCTAACCTTATGGAAACTTTTTGTCAAGTATTAGGTTTCGATAAAACTTTTCAATTTACGGCTTCTAGTTGGATGTCTCAGTTTTCTCAAAGCTTTTGCCTCTATCTGCCTGATTCTTTCCCGTGTTACCGCAAAATCCTGCCCGACCTCCTCAAGAGTATGATCTGCTTTTTCGCCGATTCCGAATCGCATGCGCAAAACCTTTTCTTCCCTCGGAGTTAATGTTGCAAGAACCTTTCTTGTCTGTTCAGCAAGATTCAGACTTACAGTGGCATCTGAAGGAAGCATAAACTTTTTGTCTTCAATGAAATCACCAAGATGGCTATCCTCTTCTTCGCCGATAGGTGTCTCCAGTGAGATAGGTTCTCGTGCAATTTTTAATACCTTGCGAACCTTATCAATAGGTATCTCCATTTTATTTGCTATCTCCTCAGGCTTAGGCTCACGCCCAAGCTCCTGCACCAAATATCTGGATGTACGGATCAGTTTATTAATAGTCTCTATCATATGGACTGGAATTCGAATAGTCCTTGCCTGATCGGCAATTGCTCTTGTTATGGCCTGTCGTATCCACCATGTTGCATATGTACTGAATTTATAACCACGGCGATACTCAAATTTATCCACTGCCTTCATAAGGCCGATATTGCCCTCCTGAATCAGGTCAAGGAACTGAAGACCTCTATTGGTATATTTTTTTGCAATGCTGACAACCAGCCGTAAATTCGCCCTGGTCAACTCAGCCTTGGCTGCATTAGCTGTTGCACGGCCTTCATCAACTCCTGACATAATTCTTTTTAAAGTCCGGCAGTTAGCCTTTAAAGCATATTCTCTTCCTTTTATCTCTTCATGAATCTTCTTAAGTTTCGTATATAGTAAAGTTCTCTCATCCATAGTCAAATCACAACTGGTGCTAATCCATTTAACAAATTTCTTCTTTGTCTTTAAATTGACGCAAAGTTCAGAGACTGGCACATTAACTGTATCTGCATACATAGAAATCATTTTATTCATGGAATCGAACCATTCTATCCAGCCTCTTATAATATTCTCAATCTTATCTATTATTTTTCCTTCTAAACGCCAATTTTTTAATAGGTCGAATATTTTATTATTCCTGCGAATTATATGATTTCTGCTGCGACGCTGTTCAGATATTCCTAATTCTGATGAAAATAGTTCTTCTCTGTATACCTTATTTTCTTCTTCAATCTGTGCAATCGAACGAATGGTGTTTAAAAACCTCTCAATCTGCAATACTTCATCAACATATGTGTCGCCTTCGTCAACATCTCTTAATACATGTTTTGGACGAAGAGTCCCGCTTTCAATGTGTTTTCCTAACTCTAAAATGTATTCCACTCCGGTCGTGGTTTCTATAAGCGACTTTAAAACAGCCTGCTCGCCGGCCTCAATCTGCTTGGCTATTACAACCTCTCCTTCCCTGCTTAAGAGTGTAACAAGCCCCATCTCACGCAGATACATCTTAACAGGATCGGTTACTGTGCCAAAATCAGTAACAGAAACAGCATCAGTTGGATCGAAATTTTCTTTTGAATCTACCTGGTCATCCGCTACCTTGTCTTTTTCCTCGTTCACTATTTCAATATCAAGATCGTCAAACATTATTAGAGTTTCATCAAACTGATTAGAGGATAATATTTCTTCAGCAAATGCCTTATTAATATCTTCATAAGTTAGAGAACCTTGTTTTTGCCCTTTTGAGATAAGTTCTTTCAATACTTTTTTGTTGACTTTCTTTTCATTTTTCCGTTTTGCAGCGGATTTAGTTGCCATATTATTTCAGCCTCCTAATAACTACTTTTAGCTTAATTTTGCGCCTTTACTAACCTGAATTTGCTTTTTCTTTAACAATTCTAAAAGAAGCTTATGGTCATTACACTCCTCGGCTGCTTTTATCTTCCGCAATAAAGTTTTTTTTTGACGGTTTCTGGTTGACTCAAATTGCGATAACAACTTGAGACAGCCTTCACTGTCCCACTGATCTTCACCAATCGACAACGAGGCAACAATATTTCT
>VMSQ01000117.1 GCA_013792055.1 Desulfobacteraceae bacterium | reverse complement strand
CTATTTAAATATGATGCCGCATCTAATAAGTCTTTTTGGGAAGCGGGCTTAACCCAGCTTTCAGCTCCAGGTCTGTCAAGGGTATTTAATTGAATTTTATCAGGATAAATCGGGCTTAAAGCCTTTTTTATTTTATTAAGTTCATCCTTTTTATCATTTATTCCAGGCACAAGAAAGACTTCCATCCAGAGTTGTTTTGCAAATTCCTTTCTTAAAGAAACCAGGCCTTCGATTATTCTGGAGAGTTCAAGTTCCGGATGCGGTCTGTTAATTTTTTTGAAGTTTTCTTCTGAAGCAGCATCAAGAGACGCTATTACCATATCAACGCCGGCGATTCGTTTTCTATTGTCCGGCTGAAAAAAAAGTGTGCTGTTTGTAAGCAGGGCGATCTTGTACTTTGGGTAATCTTTTTTTATAAAGTTTATAATCTCTTTAATTCCTGTGTGCAGTGTAGGTTCGCCGGAACCTGAGAAGGTTATAAAATCCAGTTTTGGATTGCGGGATAAAAAGTCTTTCAGTTCTTCCTGCAGCAGTTCAGTAGGTATATATTCCTTGCACTTCAGGGTAAGATTTGTAGTCCTTCCGCACTCACAATAAACGCAATTGAGTGTGCATGTCTTGTGAGGCATAAGATCAATGCCCAGAGACAAACCAAGCCGTCGCGATGGAACCGGTCCGAAAATATATTTGTAGTCCAGATGTTTTTTGTAAGCCATTAACTTAGGAAATTTGAGAAATGTTTTGTTTAATTAGTAACATATTATAAATTAAACAACAATATCTTTTATTCTCTTGAACTTGATAAACAGAGTGATATGTGCATATGCTTAAATTGAGCTATTATACTCATAATAGAACTTAGCTCTGTTTCGCTTCGCAATTGGAATACTGGAATAATGGAATGGTGGAATAATGGGGACCAAAGCATTTTTATCTTTTACATCATTCCCTGATCGAGGATGCAATAGCGTAAATAAATAGCTATAATTTACATAGGTTATAGAATTTCCGAGACATACTATTAATTGGGAATTAAAGTGCCGGTTAAAAATCTAACCATTATAACAACTCATATTAACGCTGACTTTGATGCGCTGGCGTCCATGCTCGCAGCCCAGAAGCTGTATCCTGGCTCTCTTATTGTTTTCCCCGCTTCCCAGGATAAGAATATAAGAAATTTCTTTATTGAATCAATGGCGTATCTCTTTAACATGACGGATATTAAAGATATAGCCCTTTCAAACGTAAAGAGACTTGTGCTGGTTGATACAAGGCAGCCCGGTCGTATCGGAAGGCTTTCCTCTCTCCTGAAAAGATCTGATTTAGAGATAGATATATATGATCACCATCCGGATATGGCAAATGATATAAAGGGGCATTACGAGGTTATCAGGCCGACAGGCGCAACAGTATCGATACTGACTGCGATTTTAAGAGAGAGAGGAATCAGTATTTCTTCTGATGAGGCGACTATTATGTGCCTTGGCATATATGAAGATACAGGCTCTTTTAATTTTCCTTCCACAACAGAAGAAGATTTCATGGCGGCCGCTTATCTTCTCTCAAAAGGGGCGAATTTAAATATCGTTTCAAACCTGATTGCAAGAGAGTTAAACTCGGAGCAAGTCGGTCTTTTAAATGATATGATTCAGATGTCAACCTTTTACAATGTTAACGGTATCGAAGTAGTAGTTACTATCATATCGACTGATAATTACGTGCCTGATTTCGCTTTTCTTGTGCAGAAAATGATTAAGATGGAAAACCTCAACGCTATTTTTGCTATAGCCCGTATGGGAGAAAAGATTTATGTCGTGGCAAGGAGCAGGATTGATGAGGTTGATGTTGGAGCGGTAGTTAGTCTTCTTGGCGGGGGAGGGCATACTTTTGCGGCTGCTGCGACCATCAAGGATATGACGCTGGCACAGACTGAGCATAAGGTGCTTGAAAGCCTCTATAAAACAGTAAAGCCCAAAAGGCTTGCAAATGACCTTATGTCGTCGCCTCCAATCATGACGGGTCCCGATGTTACATGCAGGGATGCCAATAACACTCTCACCCGTTACAATATTAATGCGCTGCTTGTTGCAGAAAAAGCAGCCGGTAAGGATGAACTCCTGGGATATATAACGCGGCAGGTTATTGAGAAGGCGATTTACCACAGTCTGGACCACGTTCCGGTTAAGGAATACATGAGCACAGAGCTGGCAACTGTTGAGCCGGATGCAGATATTTTCGAAATCCAGAAAAAAATAATCGAAAGCAAGCAGAGAATCCTTCCTGTTGTTGATAAGGACAAGATAGTAGGCGTTATTACACGCACCGATCTTCTTAACATTCTGGTCGGGCAGTCTCAACAAACCACAGCTAACTTGTCCGAGCCTATATTAAGAGAGCCTATTCAGGCCAGAACCAGAAATATCCTAAAATTCATGAACGAACGCCTGTCAAAACATATTCTTAGTATTTTACAGGACATTGGCAGGGTTGCCGAGGAAATTGGTTGCGGGGCTTTTATTGTAGGAGGTTTTGTACGCGATCTATTCCTTTACAGATCAAATGAAGACCTTGATATTGTTATAGAAGGGGACGGTATAGCATTTGCAAAAAGATATGCCGAAAGGGTTGGAGCCCGCATTAATAAATATAAAAAATTCGGAACAGCAGTTATAATCTTTCCTGACGGTTTTAAACTTGATGTTGCCTCAGCCCGGATGGAATATTATAAATTTCCGGCGGCACTTCCGACAGTTGAGATGAGTTCTATCAGGCTGGACCTTTTCCGGAGAGATTTTACTATAAATACCCTGGCAGTTCAGCTAAATCCTGAAAAATTCGGAATACTTATAGATTTTTTTGCTGCCCAGAAGGATATTAAAGAAAAAGCGATAAGGGTTCTGCATAATTTAAGTTTTGTTGAAGATCCAACACGCGTATTTCGTGCCATAAGATTTGAACAGCGTTTTGGCTTTTCTATCGGCAAACTTACTTCAAGACTTATTGAAAATGCAGTTAAAATGAATTTTTTCAAACGTCTCAGCGGGAAGAGAGTATTTGCCGAGCTTCGCCAGATCCTTGAAGAAGAAAATCCTGCGCCTGCAATAATAAGGCTTAATGATTATGGTTTGCTGAACGTTATTCATGATAGCATTAAACTCAATAAAGAACTTATTGAACTTTTTAATTCTGCAAAAAAGGTATTATCCTGGTATGATTTGCTTTTTATTGAAGAATCTTATATGAAGTGGGTCGTTTATTTCCTGACGCTTATAAGGAGTTGTAATAAAAGAATATCGGTCAGAATTTGCAGCCGGTTTGAAATAGCGCCCCGCCTAAGGAGAGTTTTCTGCAATGAACGTTTTATGGCCGATAAATGCCTTTTATGGCTTGAACGGAATCTGCCTGTTCAAAACAGCGTTCTCTATAAAAGGCTTTCAGGTTTTAAAACCGAGCTTATACTTTACATGATGGTGGCTACTAAGCTGGAGTCGGTAAAGAAAGCCATATCTCATTACTTTGCCAGGCTGAGATATACAGATATCTTGATAAGCGGCAAGGACCTCAAAGCAATGGGCCTTGAGTCGGGCCCAATTTACCGGGAAATAATGCAGGCTGTCCTTGATGCGAGATTAAACGGTAAACTCAAAACATTGAATGACGAGCTGACTTACGCACGGAAATATGTTTCAAAATTTCGATCTAATTCAAGCAGTTGCGATGATAATTCCTCTTCTGTTTGCCGTAACCATTCATGAGGTTGCCCACGGCTATGTTGCATACAGAATGGGAGACAATACAGCCATGCTGGCCGGAAGACTTACCCTGAACCCGATAAAACATCTTGATTTTATTGGTTCATTCCTTCTGCCCTTAATTCTGAAATTTACTGGATCACCCATTATTTTCGGTTATGCCAAGCCTGTGCCTGTAAATTTTGCCAATCTTCGAGATTATCGCAGAGGGGTTATTTATGTATCTTCTGCCGGAGTTTTGGCAAATTTTGTCTGTGCTTTTATTTCAGGTATGCTATTTCAGTTTTTGATCAGCCTGGAATCATTATGGTATAATTCAGCCGCAGGCCAGCTTGTTTCGGTTTTAATGCTTATTCTCGGTTACAGTGTTATCATTAATTGCGTACTTGCGATTTTCAACCTGATACCTGTTCCGCCGCTGGATGGGAGTAAGATATTTGCCATGTTTCTGCCTTTGAATTTAAGGCGGCAATATGCGCGATTGGAGCCTTTCGGCATATTAATTATATTTTTTCTTCTTATGACAGATTCTTTAAATAAGATTATTTCTCTTATTATAACCCCCCTGATCAATTTCTTGCTGGGGAAATAGATAACGGTTCACGGTTCACGGTTCAAAGGTTCAAGGTTTGCTGGAAACCAGCCAGTCATCCGTCGGGCAGGTCTAAACCTGTTGATTCGTTCTAAACGGTCTTGCACTAAAAGTTCATAAAGAGTTTTACATAGCGTTGAATCAACGAGGCATAAAAATGGCCTAAATTTCTTATAACCCTGAACGGTGAACTTTTGAACCTATGAACGCTGTATGAATTGGAGATGTTAATGAGTCAGAAAAAACGTATTTTAAGCGGAATGAGGGCGACAGGACCGCTTCACCTCGGCAATCTGCATGGCGCTCTCTCAAACTGGATTGAATTACAGGAGCAATACGATTGTTTTTTCTTCATTGCAGACTGGCATGCATTAACCAGTGACTATGAGGATACGAGTTCTATCGCTGCCAATGTAAGAAACATGATGATAGACTGGCTGAGTGTCGGGTTGTCACCGGAGAAATGCACCATGTTTGTCCAGTCACATATAAAAGAACACGCAGAGCTGTTTCTTATTCTTTCCATGATAACTCCGGTGCCATGGCTTGAACGCAACCCAACCTACAAGGACCAGATTATGCAGTTGAGCAACAAAGACCTTTCTACCTTTGGTTTTCTGGGTTACCCGGTGTTGCAGGCTGCGGACATTATAATTTACAAGGCATTTGGCGTGCCGGTTGGAGTGGACCAGGTTCCCCATGTTGAAATTACACGGGAAATCGTCCGGCGCTTTAACTATTTATACGGTGAAGTCTTCCCGGAACCAGAAGCCATTTTAACCAAAACGCCCAAAATACTTGGCTTGGACCGCCGCAAAATGAGCAAGAGCTATAATAATGCCATTTACCTGTTTGACAAGCCTGATGACATAAGTTCCAAAGCGGCAAAAATGATTACCGATCCTCAGCGGGCGAGAAAAAGCGACCCTGGCAATCCCGATGTGTGCAATGTTTTTGAATTTCACAAGCTATACAGCGACAAAGAGACAGAGAATACTGTAAATAAAGAATGCCGCATTGCCGATATAGGCTGCGTTGAATGCAAGAAGATGATGGCCAAAAATCTTATCAGGGCGCTTGAACCTATTCGCGAGAAAAGAGATTATTATGAGGGCCAGCCGGAACTTCTTGATGAAATTATTGCTGAGGGAAGCAATAAAGCAAGAGAAATTGCTCAGAAAACCATGGAAGAGGTTAGATCAGCGGTTAAAATATAAGTAACGGTTCACGGTTCACGGTTCACGGTTCACGGTTCACGGTTCACATAACTGTTGATCAAAGCATATCAGCCAGAGGCTGACAAGAAGCAAGAGGCTCAGTCCTGCCTGCGGCAGGCAAGTGTGAGAACTCGGGTTTATATTTCATGTGAGGTTACGGTGTTTATTGAGATCAATATCAAACATGCTGGAATTATTAAAATATTCATTAAAAAACCGTGAACCGTGAACCCTGAACCGTTACTTAACCATTAAGCTGTTTTTATGTTGGAAGAGCCCTACAAAGTATTTCTGGATGATGTATTTGAAGGCCCAATGGATCTCCTTATCCATCTTATCAAAAGGAATGAGGTGGATATATATGACATTCCGATTGCTATGATTACAGAGCAGTATCTTGGCTACATGGAATTGATGAAGTCATTGAACATAGACCTTGCCGGTGATTTTATATTAATGGCTGCGACTCTGGCCCAGATAAAGTCAAGGATGCTTCTTCCGGTGCATGAGGGCGAAGACGAAGAAGACCCCCGGATGGAAATCGTACGACCTATTCTTGAATACCTTGAGATAAAGTCTGCCGCCGATCAATTATCCAAAAGAAATCTATTGGGTGACAGCACTTTTATCCGGCACTCAGACATAAAAGATTTTTTATCAGATCAGGATGATGAGATCATAAGCGTAGGCCTGTTTGAACTTATTGACGCATTTCAGAAAATACTAAAAAATGTATCTGACGATGAGAGAATAAATATTATTAAAGACGAGATGTCTGTAAAAGACAAAATTTCAAAGCTCGTTGATATATTTGAAGAAAAAGGTTCGATAACCTTTGAGGAGCTATTTTCTGCAGATGTGCTAAAAAGTGATGTTATACTGACCTTTCTTGCAATACTGGAGATGGTTAAACTCTGCCTGGTTCGGATTGCCCAGTATTCTCAGTCAGGTGTTATCAGACTCTTTTATTTATAATGGAAGATATAAAGAACATTATTGAATGTTTGCTGTTTGTAACCGAAGATCCGCTTACAATAGACAGTATCAGGAAAGTGCTTGAATCTGCTGATTCAAAAGCGATCTGCAATGCTCTGAATGAGCTTTCAGATGAGTATGAAGCCCGCAAAGGCGGTTTTTTTTTGCGCGAGGTCGCAGGAGGATATCAGATCCGCACACGGCCTGAATACAGCCAGTGGATAAGACGCCTGTTAAGACCGAATCCTCTCCGCCTGAGTAACGCTGCCCTTGAAACCCTTGCCATTATTGCCTACAAACAGCCTGTGATACGCAGTGATATTGAACACATAAGGGGCGTTGACTGTGGAGGAATTTTGCGCATGCTGCTTGAGCGAAAGCTTGTCCGGGTTATAGGCCGCAAGGAAATTCCAGGTCGGCCCATAATCTATGCAACTACAAAGAAATTTCTGGAACTTTTTGAATTAAAAGACCTGAAAGATCTTCCTTCCCCAAAAGAAATAGAAGAGCTGGGGAATTCTTCCTCCGAATCATTAGCCCATACAGCCTCAGAAATTATTGAACAAACAACAGATGAAGATTAAAAACTTCTTGACTTGACTGCTAATTTAAACAATGCAATTATTTATGCATCATTTTATGAGTTATTCATGAGAAATTCCGGTTAAATATAAACGGGGCGGTTAACTCAGCGGGAGAGTGCTACCTTCACACGGTAGAAGTCACTGGTTCAAACCCAGTACCGCCTACCAATAATATCAAGAGGTTACGGCTAACGCCCTGACCTCTTTTTTCGTAAAGGTCTCCATTTGGTCTCCATTTGTCCCCAAAATAGTATTTTCCAACCTACAAGCTGACTCTTGATTTGCTGGTTTCATAAGGTGAGCATATACGTTCAAGGTTACAGTCGGACTTGAATGTCCAAGTTGACTTTGGATATATTTAACGTTCTCGCCTTGCTCTATTAAAAGGCTTGCATAAGTATGCCTTAAATCATGGAATCTTATCTTGCCTATGCCTACTTTTTTTAAAGCTGGATTAAAATGCCTGTTTACCATGTTATTATGATTTATAGCTTGCCCCGCTTCGTTCGGAAAGATCAAATCAAGGTTACTCGTCGGGCAGACCTTTTGCCATGCTTTCAACTCAGCTATCATGAAAGGCCCTAAATCAATCCTGCGGATAGATGTCTCTGATTTCGGCTGATACCATGCTTGATTATTAAATGTCCTTTGAATATGTATTTGTTTGTTTTGCCACTCAATATCAGACCATTTCAGCCCGAAAACTTCACCTTGCCTAGCTCCAGTAAAGATACTGACCTTAAACAAAGTCCTGTACTTTCTATCCTCTACCGCATTTAAAAAAGCATTAATTTCAATAGGTGTTAATATCCTTATCTTTTTGCTTTTTTCCGCTCCTTGGCCCCTTGGCCTTTCAGCGTCTCTTAAAGGATTGTAATCAATGTATCTGTGCCTAACCGCATAAGCCATTATTTGACCTAAAGTAACAAGAATTTTTCTAAGCGTTAAGATGTGCATTCCGGAGTTTTGTTTGTCTGTGATGAATTTCTCAATTGTGGCCGTGTTTATCCGGTTTATCTTTAACGGGTCAAGATCATGGAAATGATTCCGGGAGTGTCCTTCATAAACAGACCATGTTGAAGCTCTCAGGTTCGGTTTCTTGTACTCAATCCATTTTTGCGCTACTTCGGAAAACAAAGGAATATTCAGGTCGGGCATAAATGTCCCCTTATAGACCTGTTCTTCAATTTCTCTTAACAGCTTCTTTGCCTGTGTTTTGTTTGCGCCTTTAGGTGTCCACTTCTCCCTTCGTTTTCCGTTTTGATCATAAAAGTCAACAACCCACCGGCCTCTCTTTCTCTTAATACATGCCATAATATCCCCTTTCTTTCAAAAAAAATAAGCCCAAGACATCTCCCCGGACTCGAAGTAATCCGGCCCATAGCGTCACCACTATAGGTGTCTCAGGCTTAAAGTATTTATTTGTTTCATATTCCTCAAGTTTTGGAGAGTTTTAAACTTGACTTTCTTACATGGTCTGATTTATTCTTACTTTTACTTACCTTGAAAGTCAAGGTGTTTTTTATCTTTATCTTTACTTTTACCTATTTTTTTATATATATGGAGGTATGAAAATGACTCTATCGTTTAAAGTAGATCCACAGTTGAAAGACGCACTTCTGAAACTTGCTGATAAGGAAAACCGCACACTTAGTAATTATGTTGTCACAGCCTTAATGAAACATCTTGAAAGCCACGGCATTGACTGGCGCGAAGAAACGCCAAAGAAATAGAGGTAAAATATGAAGACAAGCAACGTGGACTTTTTTGAGAAAATCTCAAAGAAGCCATACCCAGTCCCGAAGGAAGGGTTGATTATACCGAAGGGAGAGCTGAAACAGAGTACCCCGAAATCGTATCCGTTAGAGCAGGAAGTTATGAGTCAGGAGTAAAGACTATTGCAGCTCCTCAACCTGTTCTTTGCTGGAACACGTTAAATCTCTATGATGCCATAAGGGCGGTTGAAATTAATGCCTGTTTTTTATATATGTTTATATTAGTTTTATGTCGATAGACCCCAAACAACTTGTTAAATATGTGGTGTGGCTTGCGGGCCAATTTGATGCGGCTGTAACCGAGACACGGCTGATAAAATACCTATACCTTATTGACCTTTACCATGCCCGTATTAAACAGGGTGAAACCCT
>VMSQ01000153.1 GCA_013792055.1 Desulfobacteraceae bacterium | reverse complement strand
CAATTTTATAAACAATTTCAAATTCAGCCGGTACACCAGTTGGAGCAGAAAGCTCTTTAGCTCTTTCCTCTGGCGTTCTCGAAGTCTTACCAATTTTGATTAAATTCTCTTGCAATGAGGGATTCGTGAGAATATAAATCCATCCGTTTTCCTTTAGTGTAACGTTATCTCTTGGTTGTTTTGTATCTAATTTACCTTTTTTGGGGTCATAATTTTGAATCACGTTGACGAGTTCCTCTTCGCTAATAAGTCCATTTTTAATAGCGTCTGAAAAAATACCTACCGATTTAATGCGTTCTTTAATGTGTTCTTTTGCTTCTTTTTTTGTTTTGAACTCCTTGAAATATTCTTCATCTGACTTTATCCATTCTGCAAGAGTTAAATATTCAGATACAGTGCCTATTGCTTTACCAATTAAATTCGCCGTATCTGATAATTTCCAACCGCCACGCGCTCCTATCCTTGTAAATCCTTTTTGATTCTGTAACGCTTTATGCAATCGGCTTATCGCTAAACATTCTTCTTGCCATGTAAAATCCTTTCTATGAATGTTAGCAACTAATTCATCAACCTTTCTATCTAATTCACTTTCTGAAGGCTTAATAATAGCTATAATAGGTCTATTTATATGCTTACATGCCAACAGTCTTCTATGTCCATCGATAAGATTATACATCTGGTCTATTATTATTGGTTGGAGTTGACCCCTGTCTTTTATTGAGCATGCAAGTTCTTCGATATCACCATAATCTTCACGAAAACGATCTGGTATTGTTATTTCATCTGGGGAAATTTCTTTAAGTTCGTATTTCATTTTTTTAAATATTCTTTATAAATCAGATTAATGTTAGACGCGGGTTAAACCTCTTTCATTTCAGTAATTATAATAGGCCCCAGAGCTGAGGCCGTCCTTCCTGCCATGAGAGAAAATACCTCTCCACAGCACTATTGCAGTTTTGAGCCAACGCATCAATACGTCCATATTCTTCACTTGGAAAATCAATGCCCACAATAACCCCTTTAAGAGATGATTCAATGGGTAGTCGTATGGAATCACCATCATCTACTATTACAACTAATCTATATTCATGCTCATCACGGTAGTCCATTAGTTTCAAGAAGAAATATTCATGGAAATACTTATCGATTTGCATCTCCAATGCTTTATCAACACCATGTTCGATTATATTTCTGCATTCAATTTTCCTTGCTATAACAAAACTTTCCAAATGATACTGATACTCCACTCTTCCAGTAAATTTCTTATCCGTCTTAAAAGTGGATTTGAACTGTTCTTCCAGTTTCTTTCTATCGAAAACTAGACAAACGCCAGTATGTTTCTCCCCATATTGTGACCACATCCTTGACCTTGCCCAGCCCACCCGGTAATAATCCTGCCTATAAGGAGGAATTGCATTATTTTCGAAGTTAATCTTTTCATTATTCCATCCACAAAAAGAAAGTATCATAGAATTATTTTTAATAGAGTTGTCAAAATCATTAAGAGCTTCCTCATAATTTTCTAAACAAATCCTTTGTCCATTCCCAATGAAACCAAAATTCCACTGTTTAGATTCTCGTGGGTCTTTAGTTGATACAAGGGGGGTGAAATTAATCTGTTTATCATTCAAAATAAATATTGCGCTCTTCATGCTGGTATAGTGACATACCCTATCTTTCTTAAACATTACATAACCCTTCGATTACAGATACCTTGCCATAAGTGCTACTTAAGAATCAAACAATTTTCTTGCAGGTAACATTTGCATATCACAATTTTAAAGCGTCTCAATTTGTTACATAAAAGCAGATGTTTTTAACGCCAGCAGCCAGGGCTGTCAGTAACTCTATAAAAAATAAAAAACTCCATTTTTGATTAAATAGCCAATACCGAGGCCCTGGCTGTCAACTGCACTGAAAGGTTCGACTAATGAAATCCCCAATTCGCTTTCAAAATATCAAGGCCAGTCTCCACCCTTCGAGTGCACCATGATGCATCTTTTTCTTGCCATCCTATATCTTCAATAAGGTAGCGTTTCAGTCGCGTAACGTCGACCCGTGAACGGTAACGAAATAATGCGCATATAAAAAAGTCAAGACGCTCAACATCTAATGGATGAAAGCTTAACGGATATGCCGACATGTATCTTTCAAAATATTTTCGTGTTAATTTACCAGGAATTATTTCTTCTAAACCAATATTTTCTTTTGTAATCCTTATAGAAACCCTGCTCTTAATTCCCTTAAGGTGTTGCCTAAATGCATTGAAAAAGTTTGAAGCAATTTGGTTATATTCGTCCATGCTCAGTTGTTGTTTTTTCTTTGGGACGATATTCGCCAAATACAGAGTTCTTTTAGTTTTCTCTGCGATGGCAACAATAGCTGACTCTGTCTCTGGACTTCTTAATGCGTGAATAATAAAAGCTCTGCCATCAGTATCTTTGGCATATTGATCTGATTTTTCTTTCATTAGTTCAAGATTAGCATTTGAACGACAGAACGAGTCGAATAAATCAAAGACTTGGCTATCATTAAGATCTTTAATGCTGAAAAATATCTCTCGGAAAACTTTCATTTAATTATTTTCAGTCGAACCGCTGCGGTTCAGCGGCGGCGGATAAATGCAAAAAAGACTCTAACTACAAAAACAGTATCAAAAGGCGCTGTTTTTCGAAAAACCACCGCTTATAGCTATCCGAGTGCAACCGTCTTGTTGGGAGGTCATGGTTCTTCGTCATCAGTCATATACTCCCACATTGCATTTTGATGCAACCATATGGGATCTGCGTTCCTTCGGATGAACTCGTCCACATCCATGCCGTCGATGGTTGGCGGTCGCTTGACTCGCTTCTGCTTCCCGTTGATGAAGATGGTCATGTACTCCTTCTGCCGCCGCTTCCTTTCTGCCTTCTCAGCGGCAGTGAGTTTTCGTTTATGCTTTGCCATGATTGATAGTGCTCTGTTTTTCTCCCAATGTTATGAGTCATAAATCCGTTGATTCCAAAAACTTTCCAGCGGCTTTATTGAAATCACAGGCACTCATCTGTTTAGAGTTTTCCAGTACTTAATCCCTGCGGCCCCCTTCTGACACTCAGGGCATCGCCTTTCGAACATGTCTGATCCATTTGTTCCGTAAACATAGCCACAAATGGTACATTCAGTTTTGTATGCATACTGTCCATGGTCAGTTCCAGGTACTCCGCAATGCCCACAGCACTGCTGGCCGTTAGAATTTAGGTAGCCTATTTCAACGGAATCGCCGCTTCCATCTTGCCATTGGATTAGCAAATCGGTGTCTTTCATATTTATCTTTTCTCCTAAGTGGAAGTCACCTGCCGGAAAAGCCAATGGTACAATTGGCAGACACGAAGTTTTACACAAAATGAAGTTAACGCGAAAAACGCGCCAGCTTTTCCGGTCAGGTGAACTGATTTGATATGCTTTCTTTTTCTTTCTTTCGTTAAAAATATCTGAGCTTATCAAAAAAGTGAGCCTGTTTTAAACTATACTATTAATTTTCCCATCACCTACAGTGACTGCCTCTTTTAGAATCTTCCTAATTTCTTTTACAAATACACTTGATTCAGAGCTTGGTACTTCCCCAGGGATTGGAGCTGCATCATTGTAAATGTCCTTTATTTCATAAGCTCGAATTTTAGTTGAGCCAGACCCTCGGTGACTATATGCTTGGTGCCAGTTCTTTATTTGTTCCTTGAAAAGTCGTTCAGAAAAGAACCGATGCAGCTGAGAATCGAGTTCTTGAGTTATGTTATCGATTGAAGCTTGTTTCATCACCTCCGGGGAAATCTCCGGGTCCCAGGATATAGGATTTTCCACAAAGAGGTAAAGGTGAATTTGGAATCGGCTTATCATGTCAGCAACTGGTTGAAGACCGTTATATTCATCAATATTTAATTCTCCTAAACGACGAGTTAAAGCTTTAATTCGTGCCCAGTGCTCAGGTTTAACCCTTGGGTCACGTTTCAATTTTAGCTTTGCTTCCCATGGGTTATGAAACTCCATTGCTGCCTTTTGAATATTTAGAACTAAATTGGAATCATCATATATTGGCGTTACATTTGTTGGAATTGGTGGCTCTATAGTTTTATATATTGCGGCCAGCATTTTTTTAAATTCATTGTATATTAAGCTTCGTTTATCAGGTTTGAAGGTGTTTTGAGTTTTTGATAGAAAAAATATGCGATCTGACTTGCAAGACCTGAGAACTCTTTCGGCTCTTTGCCCAAGTGTTTTTCCCACTGAAACAACAGAATTGTCAAAGGAGTCCAAAACGTGATCTTTTCTCATTGCAACATTTGGGATATTAACCCCCTTAACTTCGTCAAAGTGGGTGAAACAGACTATAAGCTTTTTATGGTGCCCGCTTGAAACCAAGCTTTGTAAAACAGCCGTAGGTGCTGCCTGCATAGGTTGGGCAGCATTATCTACTAAAACAATTGCATCAGAAATTTGAAAACGTTTTGTTACACTGGTGGATATGCTTGAAGCTGAGTCTGGTGTATGTCCAAGACCTTCTCCATCCATTAATACTAACTTTACATCATCTGCTGTAGACCAAGAGGGTCTAAATGGCCCAGCAACCCTGATTCCTTCAACTAAAGGTGTTAAGAGACAACCAAAATTTGGGGCATAATTACTTGAAAACCTGTTTATTTTTTTTATGAAATCAGCACGGTCAGTTGATTCAAAAATCCAATATGATGGCCACATACTTTTGTCTTTTACCAAGGAAGCAGGGTCTAAATAATCAAATTTGCTTTCCACATCATCAAATATTTCATCTACCAGTGCTTGAAAATTTTCCTGTTTGTAAAGTTTTTCTTCTATAAGTTCTTGAAGTGTTTCAAGTTCATCTTTATTTGCATTTTCAATTTCAATATCAAATTCATCGGCTAACTTTTGATATGATTGCCCACCAATTATTTGAATCTTGGAAACATAATTGTTCAGTTTGCTTAACAGGGCAGCTCTTTCATTTGATGAAATTTCAGATTCATCAACATCTGTTTCCTTCTCAAAGTCCTCCTCATCAGTAATTTCATCTTCTTCAGCCAATTTAGACAAAGATTTGGTGCTGCCCAAAAGATAACTTAGTCTAAAACGCTGTTCGCTATGAACTAAAAATTTACTCTCAACCTCTTTTTTTTCTTTTGTTTCAAGATGAGCCATGATCGCAAACAAAACGCATTCTTCAATGTGTTGACGCACATAACTTTTATCAAAAAAAGAAACCACTGCTTTGTAGACGTTATGTGAGGTAGAAATTAATTCAATGTTGCTTGTCGTTGTTTTAGCAGCAGAAGTAGAAGGGAATCTCTCTCGATTAGGATCAGTACCGATGAACTGCCTAACAATTGTAGTTTTCCCAGCTCCGATGGTGCCCACCATTAATGTTTTTACGTATCCTTCATCTTTTCCAGGTAAAGGTAGAATTTCATTTCTTATAGCCCATGGATCTCGATGTTCAGGAGTGATATTATCATAAAATGCCGAAACAATTTTGGGATGAAATTCTTTCTCTGCACGATATTTTTCTGATGGATTCCACCATTTTTGATCATTGAGGATTTTATTCAACTGATCAACCAATTCTTGAGCCTCATCCTTAACAATGGTGCCAAGCCCCCTTCGAACTCTCAACCCTGGTTTGCCATCCTTTCCAGACCTGAGAGGATGCTTGAAAATTACACACCATCCACCCCTTCCCTGACTTTTTGATAATGATGCCCTAAATGTTTGTTCAACCATAATTGCCTTCCCTCCTTTTGGCTCGTTGTTCATTGTTGTTCCATATTTTTGATAATAAGCCTCAAAAATAATATTGTCAAGAACTATTTGAACAACAAGGAACAACGATAAGCCGGTTCAAAAGAAAAACAATTCCAGTTTTAAAGATTTCTTTCGTTTTGTTATCTGAGAATGAAAAATGCATTAGAAGTATTAAAAGCATATCCAGTTATTATATAGTTTCTGACTATTCCCACAGCTTTCATGATTGTTGACCAAAAATTAGCAAAAAAACAGTTTTTCTAACTTTATATTTGAAACTCCCTGCAGCAAGCTGCGGGGAATCTTCGACCGTAAGGAAGTTTGCCATTTTGGGATGCGCTCGCTAATCCCGCAACAAGCTGCGGGAAATGTGCTCGCTTTTGCGGTTCAACAATTTGGATATTAAACAGAAAATCGGATAACCCCATTGAAGGATATCTCGCCAGACGTTTTGAAGTTCAGATACCTTGCAACTTCATCGAAGAGCTAACCAGCGGCGGTAAAAGGGCTAAGACCTTACGGAAAGGCTCATATGTGTTAGCTCTTTTTATCTTGCTTCAAGGTAGTTTTTTAAATCTCTATAGTAATTTTCATGTGGGCCAATCATTATTAATTCAAGATCAGCTCCGACAAAGCGATAGGAAAGT
>VMSQ01000247.1 GCA_013792055.1 Desulfobacteraceae bacterium | reverse complement strand
GGCAATTTCCGTTTGCGTCATACCATACGGCTTCATAAATTCTTCCAGTAATATTTCTCCCGGATGGATGGGCGTCCGGTTAGTTGGCATTTTCATAGGTTCACCTTTTCAATGATAGTCTACTATTTCAACCCGTTTTGGTCCTTTTTCAGACCAGACAAAACAAATGCGGTAACGGTCGTTAATCCTGATAGAATGCTGTCCTCGACGATCACTGTACAAGACCTCCAAGTGATTACCGGGCGGCATCCTTAAATCTTCGAGATTTACCGCGTTCTCCAGAAAATAGAATTTGCGTAACGCTATCCGTCTCAATTCAACAGGCAGAGTCTTTCTCGCCTGCCTTGAATTAACCCCATTGTAAACATCTTCCGTCCCCTTATCGTAGAAATCAATTATCATGTTGATTGTAACCTGTTAAGTTGCATTGTCTTACAATGGCAACGGTGGACTCTGTACTTTCTCAACTAATAATAATTTCAATTATCTCTTCAACAACTTCTTTCAGATCTACAGGTCCGCTTTCAAGAATCTTATCTGGAGAGTGCTTGTGATAAGGTCAAAATCATAGTCAATATGTTGTTCGATACTGAACCAGTCGGCAATCTTACAGGCAATTCTGATTTCTTTCAGGCTGGTTTCAATATTCATATTTCAGATTTTCAAGATCATGTATTTTTCTATTCAACAAATTTGCGACATTTGCGACATGATCCCATTCTATCCATTCTTTATTATCACCAAGCTCTCCCTTATTAAACAACATCGTGAAAGTTTTGGTATCCATTCCTCTGGCTTGTTCAAATTTCTCTATTTTCTTTTTGTAAGCCGCAAGTTTCTGCTCCATCACCTGTTTCCCAATATTAATACTTTCTTGCAGGCTTGATAGTCCCTTTTTTTCAATTACAACTTTTGCATAATCTTTCATGTTCCTTATCTCCACTTTTCGTCTGGCATCTGCGACTGGGGTATTAAATATATCAGATATTAAGGATAATTTCAAAATCCTTTTTGCACGCACTTTCAGCAATCACATCAATCATTCCTGCATTCTTCCTTTGCGTTCTGCGTTGCAGTGAACTATTGCACATCTTCTTTATCGGTGCTCTTTTCTCCAACAGCAATAATTAATTGCCCGGGCCAGGGCAGAACAGGATCTACAAGTTTCCAAAACCAGACAAAGCAATCATAAATTTTTAGCTCAATTTTACTGAAACGGGTTCTCTTAAGTAAACTGCCATTGATAAACCAGCCCAGCATTCCGATTTTGTTAAGTGTTTTCAAGTATTTTATTTTAAACCCGGATCTGCTTAAAAAGTTCTTAATATCTTGCACTTTATATCTTTTTACATGGCCTAAGGTTTTATCAAGTGAATTATAAAAATATGGGGAATTGGGGACAACTAATAAAAGCCTGCCTTCCTCGACAAGCAATTCATTCATATTTTTTAATGCCCCGGAATCATTTTGCAAATGCTCCAATACATTAAGGCATAATACTGAATCATAATGCATGGATAGCTTTAATATTTCTTTTTTGTTTTCAATGTCTAACTGTAATACATCGACATTAGGTCTGTTCATAAACATGTTTTTAAGCGTCATTATATTAAACGGGTCGTTGTCTGAACAAGTATAATGTTCTGTTGGCAGAAATTCTAATGTCATGGTCCCTATTCCTGCCCCAACCTCCAGTACGTTGTTTCCCAAATAAGGCCTCAAACATGAAGCAAGCCATTTGTTAAAATGATGTGTATTTGACATTGATAGAAGAATATTTTTATCTTCATCTTTATAAAGATCATCAATCAACCAGAATTTTAAAATAAACCATATTGCAGCAAATCCATCCTTCCAGGTAATTTTCTTTCCCTCACGATAAGTCCGCCCAAAATAAGAAATAGAAACCTCGAAAATCCTTAAGTTTCTTTTTGCGATTTTTGCTGTAATTTCAGGCTCAAAACCAAATCTTTTTGACCTGAGAGGCAAACTCTTTAATATTGATGCCCTGAAAACTTTATAGCATGTTTCAATATCTGTTAAATTCAAGTCCGTAAACCAGTTTGACAAGAATGTTATGAACCTGTTCCCCAGAGTATGTTTGAAATAGAGAACGCGCCTCATCTCAGAAAAACCGAAACGGGAGCCATAAACAACATCGGCATCTCCATTTAAGATGGGTTTTATTAGCTTATAATAATTATTCGGATGGTATTCAAGGTCTGCATCCTGGATAATAACGATATCTCCGGTTACTTCATCGACAGCCCTTTTTATGGCTGCACCTTTTCCCTGATTTATATCCTGCCTGAATATCTTTATATTATCGAATGCTGCTGCCAGATCCTGAATTATTTCCCAGGTGCCGTCATCTGAATGATCATCAACTATTATCAGGTCTCGTGCTATATTTTCAGGCAGTTCTGCGTTTAACGCTCTGTTTACACATTCTCTTATGGTATATCGCTCATTATATGCGGGTATGATAATTGATAATTTCATTGTAATTACTCAGATGTTTTTTGACAGGATAAACAGGATTGACATGATAATTTCTTTTATTCAAAAACTAAAAAAACGATAACGCATTTGCGTTTCTTAGCGCAAGAGAAAAAGAAAGAATTAATGTTAGTTCACCTATCAAAAAGACCTTTCCACAAAGCCCTTTCTGAGGTAATTTTTTGTACCGAGAAAATGGCAATGCTTTATTCTGTTGACATCTGTCGTACCACATGTCAGGTATTTTATGTATCATAAAAGTATGAGGAAGAATAATTGAAAATCACTGAGTGCTTGTGGATAGACAAATTCGTTGATAAAATAATTCGCAAACACAATATTTATCCTGAAGAAGTGGAAGAGGTGTTTTCAAAAAAGCCTCTTATTCGAAGAATCGAAGGAGGAAATGTCAAGGGTGAAGATTTATTCGTTTCGTTTGGAAGAACGAATGCAGGGCGTTATTTGAGCGTGCTGTTTGTGCGAAAGAGGAATAAGAGGGCATTGGTTATAAGTGCTCGAGATATGACTAAAAGTGAAAGAAAAAGATATGGGAAAAAATAAAAAGCTACATTTTAAGAGCTACGAAGAGGCTGCCGAATGGTTTGATGCTCATGATATGTCCAGTTACGAAGATCAAATGAAGCCAGTCGATTTTCATTTTGATTTGAGAAAAAACCGTGACTGGGTAGAAATAGACCATGAAATTGCAAAATATATTCGGGAGTTAGCAAAGGAACAAAACATACCAACTCGTAGATTGGTCAACGAATGGCTCAAGGAGCGGTTGAGCAGCCTACATTAGTTCCGACACGTCGTAATCTCAAGTATAGCACTGCCAAGAAGATCGAAATCTTCCGGGGCAAGCAACGGGCTCGTCACGATCCATGATACATCCACTGATCCCTGACCTCTGATCTCTAATCTCCCTTAAGCGCTAACTCGTTATAAAAGATGAACGTCCAACATCGAACATTGAACATCGAATTTTGAATAAGGTATTCTGCCAATTTATAAACTGGCGGAGCGACCCGCCCGCCTCGCCTGAGCGAGATAACAAAAGGACGAAAAGCCTTGAGTATGGCTCGCGACCCGCCTGCCATGCATTAAATATGTCTTATCCATTTTGCTCATTGTGCCCACAGGAACAAAGCGGCAAAGCTAAGTCTTGCGAAATAGTGGCATTGCGGGCAGGAGCGATTTCATTATTCGACGTTGGACGTTCGATGTTCGATGTTCATTTTTTTCAGTCCCCTCTGACCTCCGACCTCCGACCTCCGACCTCCTGATCCCTTGATCCCTGTATTAATATTGACATTAGTTAGTGCTTGTGGCAAATAAGTAACTACTCGGGTTCACGATTCCAGGATAGGAAGCCAACTAACCGTGAACCCTGAACCCTGAACCCTGAACCGTGAACCGTGAACCGTGAACCTAACAACCTGAGTAATTACGACGGATTTACCTTAATCGAACTTATTATGGTAATTGTAATTATCGGTATTCTCGCATTTGTTGCCATACAAAAGTACCCATCAACAAGCGATATGTCATTAGCAACCGCAGCAAGCATGATAAGATCGGATATTCGATCTGTACATGCCCTGGCAATGGCTCAGCATGCAAGCAAAACTCTCACATTTAATAGCTCGACTGAATATGAATTCCCGGCAGCAGGAGTGGGAACTAAAACCAGGAATTTAACTAATATCTTCGATGGTGCAATAAGTTTCAACCCGCTCCCCACAAATATTACATTTAATTCCCTTGGAGAACCTACTGCAGGATATGGAAGTTCAATTACCATAACAACCGGAAGCTCAACAAAGACCCTGACGGTATTACAATATACTGGAAGAGTCGAGTAAGACGAATCACCACCTGCACCCATCGGGATCTGTTCTTGACAAAATAATTATAGCCACTATAATGGCCATAATTAACCATGGAGGCTGCTATGCAAAGAATACAAGAGTACATTCCAATCACAAAGGCAAAAAATATACTGCTGGACCTTGTTAGAAAAATTAAAGACTCTGATGACACTATTGCTATCACTAGAAATGGGGTGCCCGAAGCCGTGTTGATCAGTATGAAAAGGTTCGATGGCCTTTTGGAGACATTGGATATCCTGGCCGATGAGAAGGCCATGGCATCCATCAAAAAATCAATTCGCCAGGCTAAAAAAGGAATGTGGCTCGATTTTGATGAGGTTTTTGGAAAATAATGAATTTCAAAATCACATTCACCCCTGAAGCGGTCGCACTATTATCCAAACTTCATCCGGAAAGTAAAAAATTAATCAGGTCGGCACTTAAGGAACTTAGTCAAAATCCGGATTCAGGAGATGATTTGCAGGGAGAATTATCCGGGTTCAAATCATGTAAGCCAAAAAGATATCGGATTTTGTATAAGATCGATGAGGAAAACCGTCTCATTCAGGTCTATTATGTTGGCCACCGTAAAGATGTTTACGAACAATTCAGACTTCTATTGAACAAACTTAGAGCTGTGGAATAAGAAATGCTTACACAACTTTCTGATACTGATCCGAAGGAAGTTGGCCTGGCTTTTGTGGCGCATCATTATGGTGAGAAGTTAGCAGACAGCCTGCGTGGCTACCTGAACCAAAAGCATAATGACGAAGGAAAAAATAATCAATAATCAATTGTTAATAATTAATTCTTAACTTAGCGATCATGGGAGGAGAAATCTCCGAAAGGCAATGGCGAGACGTGTTGGGGGTGCTAAAGGTTCAGGAGAAGTTACTGGACAGGAAGTACCTGCAATACTGGGCATCTCAGTTAAAACTCTCGGGCTTGCTGAAACAGGCAATTGCCGACGCAGGCATAGAGTGGAACAAGGGCTAACAGATTCAACATGGACACGGAACGCTGCGCTCCATGGACGCTGGTTAATCCTGGCATTATGTGAGAATAGAAATTGATTTCATCTCTCAGCAGGGTACTTAATGCTATGACGGAAAGCCAGTATGAACAACATATAAAGAGAATGCGTGAACCATGTGTAATGCTTTATTATGGCTTGATTTTATTGTTTTATTTGTTTATTTGGTTGACAATGCTATGCAATAAAGTTTACAATAATATCGTGTAAGGTTGTCAAAAAACAAATAGAGGCTATAATGGTAAGATTACGAAGACGTGGCGAAAAAAT
>VMSQ01000106.1 GCA_013792055.1 Desulfobacteraceae bacterium | reverse complement strand
GATCAAGGCAACCAACCGTGAACCGTGAACCGTGAACCTAACAACCTGAATTAGGAACAAATCTATGGGCAAACTATTTGGCACCGACGGAATAAGGGGCCTGGCTAATGAATATCCAATGACCTCTGAAATGGCTATGAAAGTCGGTAGAGCGGTTGCATACTTTTTTGGTAGAAAAAAAGGGAACAGATCAAAGATAATTATAGGAAAAGATACAAGAATATCCGGTTATATGCTGGAATATGCGTTGGTATCAGGTGTCTGTTCCATGGGTGCAGATGCATGCCTTGCAGGTGTCCTTCCAACTCCGGGAATTGCATATATAACAGCTTCAACTGATGCTGATGCCGGCATAGTAATATCTGCATCTCATAATCCATTTTATGATAATGGGATTAAGATATTTAATAGAGACGGTTTTAAGCTTTCAGATGAAAAAGAGGCTGAAATTGAAAGCATATTGTTGGGTGACGAAATATCTTCAATTAGCAGAAATGTCCGTATGGCAGGAGGGGTTTATAGAATAGATGATGCAGGGCAGAATTATATAGATTTTCTTTTGAGTAAAGTGCAAGAGAATTTCTGTCAGGGGATGAGAATCGTTATTGATTGTTCAAATGGAGCAACTTACAAGGTTGCTCCTGAATTATTTTTCAGACTTGGAGCAGAAGTTGAAACACTTTTTAATGATCCTGATGGAAAGAATATAAACGAAAACTGTGGTTCAGAAAATACCTCGGAATTAAGAAAAATCGTTTTGGAAAAACGCGCTGATATCGGCCTTGCATTTGATGGAGATGGTGACAGGCTTATTGCTGTTGATGAAAAGGGCAATATTATAACCGGCGATAAGATTCTTGCCATATGTGCAAAAATTATGAAAAAGAAAGACCAGCTCAAAAACAATACAGTGGTCAGTACAGTAATGAGCAATATGGGGCTTGGTATTGCCTTAGAAGACATGGGCATTAAAAATATTAAGGCAAAGGTTGGAGATCGGTATGTTTTGGCAAGCATGATTCATTCCGGGGCTGTGCTGGGAGGCGAAGATTCAGGCCATATGATTTTTTTGGATCACCAGACAACAGGTGATGGCATTCTTACTGCATTAAAATTGCTTGAGGCTTTAAAAGATGAGTCTAAGCCTTTGTCTGAACTTTCCAAGATTATGGATGTGTTCCCACAGGTTCTTATCAACGTAGAGGTTAAAAATAAGCCTGATATTTTATCTATTCCAAAGATTAATGAAACAATAAAGGCCGTCGAGAAAAACTTAGCAGAGAAGGGAAGGGTGCTTGTCCGTTATTCCGGTACACAGCCCCTATGCCGTGTAATGGTAGAGGGGCCAACCCTAAAATTAACCAAAAAATATTGCCAGGAGATAGCTGATAAAGTTAAAGAGCACATAGGATAGTTAGGACTTGGTTCTAACTATTGAAAATTGAAGATTGTCGATTGAAGATTGAAGGTATTGTATTAATTTTATAACAAAAAGATAGAGCGAAGCGATTCCACAAATCGACAATCTTCAATCGACAATCTTCAATTAATTATTATCTTCTATCCCCAAGAATCCTCAATAACATAAGGAAAAGATTTATAAAATCAAGATATAATGAAAGTGCCCCTAAAATAGCGCCTTTTCTAACAACGCCAGCATCAATACCTGCCGGCTGGGAAAGCGCCATATGTTTCAGCTTTTGTGTATCATAGGCGGTCAACCCCACAAAAACCAACACGCCGATATAGCTTATTACCATACTCATACCAGAGCTTCTTATAAAAAGGTTAACAACCGAAGCAATTATAATCCCGATAAGACCCATGGCCATGAATCCACCAAGTGAGGTCAGGTCACGTTTGGTTATCATTCCATAAACACTGCAGGTGATAAAAGTTGCAGAGCATATAAAGAATGTGGAAGTTATAGATGAGCTGGTATATACAAGAAAAATAAAAGAAAGAGTAGCTCCGTTTAATGCTGAATATACAACAAACATAGCTGTTGCAGTTGAAGCCTGTATTTTTTGTACTCTTGCGCTCAGGTAAAAAACAAGGCCGAGTTCGGCTATAATCAGGCCAAAAAATACAAGTTTATTCCCGAATATGATATTAATTAAGGTCTGGCTGTTGGATACATAGAATGCAACAAAACCGGTAAGTCCAAGACCAATGGCCATCCAATTGTAAACACTGCGTATAAATTCGTTGACCATTATCTGGGTTTGCGATTTGCTATATGGGATAGAATTTTGCATATTACCTCCTGAGCCGGATAAACCGGAAAAGTGCGTAGTTAAGTAGTTAAATGGTTGAGTGGTTGATTTAACAATATTAATAATAACACATTTTATATCATATTCAACCTAAATTGAGCGATTTTTTACTCGACCTGTACCAATCTCTTGCGCATCAAGGACTTGAGAAAAGTCTCGACATATCCATTGGTATGCCTACGCTTTTCGCAAACCTTGCTACATCAAGATCTCGGCACATTTCTTCGCAAAAAATCGCTCAACTTAGGTTTAAGAAATAAGTTTTTTTAAAAGTATAACATTAAATATAAATTAATAACTAATTAACATAATGGCAAATGGCGAAGGGCTAATGGCTAATTGAAGAAAAAGAAAAGAACCAACCTTTTGCCTTTTGCCCTTAGCCTTTCGCCTTTTTCGAACTTCAGTTCGATATAAGATATGAAGCCGGTTCAATTATATAAAAGCCTCTGCGAACTCGCAGAAAAACTTGACATCGAGGTGTCAGAGCAAAACCTGCAAAAAATGGGAGTAAGGGCAACAAGCGGTTTTTGCAAGGTAAAGGGTGAAAATCTTTTTATCATGGACAAAAATATATCTGTGCAGAAAAAAATTAGAATTCTTGCAGAGTTCTTAGGTAAAATGCCGCATGAAAATATATATGTTATGCCTGCTGTTCGTGATATTCTTGGTACGCAAAATTAATTTCGACAGGATATACAGGATGATCATGATAAAAGAAAAATAAAAAATCATGCAACTTCAGTTAATCCTGGTTTTTGAGCTACGATATGATTTTACCTATAATTAATTCTAAGAAGGGTATTGGGTATGGATTGTTGCATGCATATTCGGCTTCTTGCTAAAAGTTTACATAATATATCTTATCAGTCGTTGTTAAAATGCATTCAAATCCCTCTTAAGCAGAAAATACAAAAATCTGTGTAACCTGCCCGCAATGCCTTTTTTGGATGAATTTAACGAAGTATTATTGTAATCGGGCATTTACAACGTTATTTTACTATATTAACTCAATTATAACGCATGGCAGGCGGGTCTGTGGATTAAAAACATTGAATGAAATTCTTATCTGTGATAATTTAATCTAAGTTCAGCCACTAAGGGCTGTAAATAGTCGAGTAGGCAACCACTCGACCATTTTCCCACTCGACCAATATCAATTTGAAATGAGCCAGAATACGAGAAAGATATATACAGTTTCTGAGTTAACATCAGAAATTAAAACATTACTTGAAGAAAGCTTTCCTTTTGTATGGATATCAGGGGAAATATCAAATCTAAGCACCCCTGTTTCCGGGCATTTTTATTTTACATTAAAAGATGAAAATGCTCAGATAAGAGCCGTGATGTTTCGTGGCCAGAACAAAAAACTAAAATTTATATTTGAAGATGGCTTGAGCATTATTGGACTGGGCAGAATAAATCTTTATGAACCTCGTGGAAATTATCAGATTATATTTGAATACCTGGAGCCAAAAGGTATTGGCGCTTTACAGCTTGGTTTTGAAAAACTAAAAAAACGCCTTTCCGAGGAAGGACTTTTTGACGACAAATATAAAAGCCCCCTTCCCTTTTTGCCCAATAAAATCTGTATAATAACATCCCCAACCGGTGCTGTAATTCATGATATTATAGATATTATTCACAGGCGCTTTTATAATATTCCTATTGAAATTATACCCGTTAAGGTTCAAGGCGATGGCGCTATACAGGAAATTGTTTCAGCTTTTGATATGATAAATACGCTCGCTGATTCTAAAAAAAGTGCAGATGTTGTAGTGCTTGCAAGGGGCGGCGGCTCTATAGAAGATCTTGCTGCATTTAATTCTGAAGAAGTCGCGAGAGCTATATTTGCATCTAAAATTCCTGTAATTTCTGCTATTGGACATGAGACCGATTATACGATATCTGATTTTGTTGCTGATCTTAGAGCGCCGACTCCTTCCGCTGCAGCCGAGCTTATTGTTCCACTTAAGAATGAACTCAAAAATAGATGTGATGAGCTGTTTAAATATTTAATTGCAAGAATATATAATAACATTGAGAAGTTAAATAGCATTTTAAATGGAATTAGTAATCGTCTTGTTGATCCAAGAAAAAATATTCAAGATTTTAGACTAAAAATTGATGATTATACTGACCGATTAATAAAAGCTAAATATAATATTTTAGATAAATGGCGCGCTCAGCTTATATGGATGTCCAGAAGTTTATATGCAAATAGTCCTTATAAACATACCAATAATCTTAACATAATACTTAAGCAATTGAATGGCAATCTGCTGTCATCTATAGGTATATATTTACAAAACATGCGTTCTATGACAATTGTGCTTGCTTCAAGGCTGAATGATTTGAGTCCTATTGCTATACTGGATCGTGGTTATAGTATAACGAGAACTATTCCGGATGCAGTCGTTGTAAGGGATCCAAAAATGGTAAAAATAGGTCAGGATCTTGAGGTAATGATTGCTAAAGGTTCTTTAATTTGCCGTGTAGAAGGAAAATCATAAAATGGCTAAGATAAGCTTTGAAAAATCTTTAAAACAGCTTGAGCAGATAGTTCAGGAGCTTGAATCCGGGAACCTGCCCCTTGAGAAAGCTATGCAAAAGTTTGAAGAAGGCGTTAAGCTTTCAAAATTTTGTTCTGAAAAGCTGGATGAAACCGAAAAAAAGATTAGTGTTTTATTGCGTGATAATAAGGGTGACATAACTGAGGAACCTTTCATGCCTGAGAATGAAACTGAAGATGATTAAAAATCCGGTATCCAGTTTTGATCTGAATTCATACCTTATTTCAAAGCGTAAGAAAGTTAATGCTTTTATTGATGAGCTCTTGAATAATACTGTGAATTCCAGCCGTATTGTTGAAGCAATGCACTATTCTCTTATGGCTGGTGGAAAGCGAGTAAGGCCAATCCTGTGTATTGCCGCATCTGAGGCTGTGGGAGGAAATGCAGATGATGTCTTGCCCGCAGCTTGCGCTCTTGAAATGATCCACACTTATTCTCTAATCCATGATGATCTGCCCGCAATGGATAATGATAATCTGCGAAGGGGAAAGCCCACGTCTCACGTAGCATTTGACGAGGCTACTGCTATTCTTGCAGGTGACGCACTTCTTACCTTGGCCTTCCAGATTCTTTCATCAGTTAATTTAATTAATCCAAATAATTCATCAAGCCAGCTTAGAGTTATGCATAGAATTTCATTTGCTGCCGGATACAACGGCATGATAGAGGGGCAAATGAGAGATATAGCATCAGAAGGCATTTTGCTTTCTTTAGAAGAACTTGAAGATATGCATTCTTTAAAAACAGGAGCTCTTATTGAAGCTTCAATATTTTCCGGTGCCCTGTTAGGCGGTGGAAGTCCTAAGCAAATTGATCAGCTTGAAACTTATGCAAAGAATATAGGGCTTGCATTTCAGGTTGCTGATGACATCCTTAATGTCGAAGGTGACCCGACTGTTATGGGAAAAGCTGCAGGCACTGATAATAGCCGCGGGAAAAACACATATCCGTCTATAATGGGATTAAACGAATCCAAAGAATTTGCAAAAAAAATTACACGCAATGCCTTGCAAGCTCTTGATAATTTTGATAATAATGCCGATTCTCTCAGAGCTATTGCGTGTTATATAATTGAAAGGAAGAAATAAAAGTAAAAGTTTACCACGGAACAACACAGAGTTTCACTGAAAATTGTGAACAAGGAGTAAGTGTAACTACTCGGGTTCACAGTACGTAAGGCGACCAACCGTGAACCGTGAACCGTGAACCTAACAACCTGAATAGTTACGATAATTCAGTGTAATTCCGTGAAAATCCGTGGTGAACTATTATAAATTTAGAATAAAGAGGAGTTGTAGTTGTTTTGAGTTTACTAGAAAAAATTAATTCTCCTTCAGACTTAAAGAGTCTTTCAAGGTCGGATCTTCCTGTTCTTGCTGCAGAAATACGCAAGGTCATAGTTGAGGTTGTATCTAAAAACGGAGGGCACTTGGCGTCAAGTTTAGGTGCTGTTGAGCTTGCTATTGCAATCCATTATGTTTTTAATGCTCCTGATGATAAGATAATCTGGGACGTAGGGCATCAGGCTTATGCCCACAAGCTCATTACAGGACGCAGAGAACAGTTCCATACCCTAAGACAGCATGAGGGAATATGCGGGTTTACACGCATGAGTGAAAGCCCTTACGATGCATTTTCAACTGGACACAGCAGCACCTCAATATCTGCAGGCCTTGGCATGGCATGTGCCAAACGTTTAAAAAAGGATAGCTCAAAAGTTGTAGCAGTTATAGGCGATGGTTCCATGACCGCCGGACTTGCCTATGAAGGGCTGAACCAGGCTGGAGACATTCACAAGGATCTTATTGTTGTTTTTAATGACAATGATATGTCGATTGCCCGTAATGTCGGTGCAGTATCATCACTTTTGAGTAGAACATTTTCTGCAAGATATATGCAGGATTTAAAAAAAGAGCTTGGGGATTTTCTTAAATCATTGCCCAAAATCGGTGACGATGTATATAAATTTGCAAAGCGATCAGAGGAATCTTTAAAAAACCTGATAACTCCCGGAATCCTCTTTGAAGCATTCAACTTTGAATATTTTGGCCCTATAAATGGTCATAATCTTAATCACCTTATAGATATACTTAATAATATCAAGCATCTTAATGAGCCTGTGCTCCTTCATGTTACTACGAAAAAGGGTAAAGGATACCCTCCTGCTGAAAAAAATCCAGTCTATTTTCACGGAGTTGGAAGTTTTGAGGTTGAGACGGGCAATTGTATTAAGGAAAAAGGCCATATTCCCACATATACAGAAGTATTCGGCAAAACAATGGTCGAACTGGCCGAAAAAGATAATAAGATTATTGCTGTAACTGCAGCCATGCCTGAAGGAACTGGGCTGGCCAAGTTTGCAGAGACATATCCAGAAAGGTTTTTTGATGTGGGAATCGCTGAACAGCATGGTGTTACTTTTGCTGCAGGTTTAGCTGCGGAGGGATTTAAACCTGTAGTGGCAATATATTCTACTTTTTTGCAACGAGCATATGACCAGATATTGCATGATGTATGTATAGAAGCGCTTCCGGTGATTTTTGCGGTTGATCGAGGAGGCATTGTCGGCGATGATGGTGCTACACATAATGGTTTATTCGATTTGTCTTATCTCAGAAGCCTCCCGAATATGGTAGTGATGGCTCCTAAGGATGAAAATGAATTGCGTCAAATGCTTGTAACTTCTCTTAATCATAATGGGCCAATTGCCTTTCGTTATCCGCGTGGAAGAGGAACAGGTGTAAATATTTCAGAGGAGATTATCCCTTTACAGATTGGCAAGGCAGAAGTTCTTAAAGAAGGCGAAGACATACTTATACTGGCTTTAGGCAGACCTGTTTGTGAAGCTCTTTCCGCGCATTCCAAGTTGGCCGAAGAACATAATATATCATCTACTGTTGTAAACTGTCGCTTTGCAAAGCCTCTTGATGTGGAATTGATTGCTTCTCTGGCAAAAAGAATACCGCGAATCATAACTATTGAGGAAAATGTGCGACAGGGTGGATTCGGGAGCGCAATCCTTGAATGCTTGAATGATGAAGGAATAACTTCATTTCACCTTAAACGTATGGGCATATCTGATATTTTTGTCGAGCACGGCCCGCAGGCACTTCTCAGATCTAAATATAACATAGATGCAACTGCCATAGTAAACGCCGCCAGGGAACTCCTGACACAGGCACTTTAGTTCCTAAGTTCTGAAATTTGTGTTTTTTGCGGCAGAAAATCTGTGACAATTGAAGATTGAAGATT
>VMSQ01000079.1 GCA_013792055.1 Desulfobacteraceae bacterium | reverse complement strand
GAATATAGAGGTATTCGAGCAAACTGGTAAGCAATAATGAAAATTCTTCGAGTTTATTAAAATTCACCTTGAACTTTTTCAAGTATGTGATAAATCATACTATCTTTGAAGTTCTCTTACTATCTCTTACTATAAGTTAGAGTCATATAAAAAATGTCATCAAAAGGCCCTTTTATAATTTTACTCGTGACTTCTATTCTGGGTTTGGCCTCATGCGGCCTGTTTAGCCCTGAGCCGATTCCCTCTGTGCAGAAAAGCCTTCCCAATAAATTTTCACAATTTACGACCGATGCAGCGCCGGAAAAAAGGTGGTGGGAAACGTTTAATGATTCAGAACTAAATGCACTTATTGAAGAGGCTTTCTCTAAAAATATGACATTAAAAGAGGTCTGGGCCAGACTTAAACAGGCCAGAGCCAGAGCTGTTCAGGCCGGTGCAGACAAATATCCGGATCTGACAGGTACAGCCGGAGCTTCGCATTCAAAAACAAGGACTAAAAATACATCAGCGGCAACCAGTACATCCGAAAATTATTCTCTCGGGTTTTCCAGCAGCTATGAGCTGGATCTCTGGGGGCGTGTCCGGGCTGAACAGAAGGCAGCAATTCTCTCGGCCGAGGCCAGTGAACAGGATCTTAACGCCGCAGCTATCACTCTGGCGGCTGAGGTAACCAGTCGGTGGCTTCAGATCATTGCCCAGCGGACGCAGAAACATCTCTTAAACGAACAGCTAAGAATAAACCAGACATATTTGGAGCTTATCGAACTCAGGTTCCGGCATGCTATGGTTTCGGCGTTAGACGTCTATCAGCAGCAGCAGGTGATCGACCAGGTCCGGGCGCAAATACCACTGGTAGAAGCTCAGGAAAGCAGACTTATGAACGAACTGTCAGTACTTCTTGGAAAAGCCCCTCGAAGTCCGCTGGTAATTTCAAGGCCTGACCTGCCGAAACTATCGCCCATGCCGCCCACAGGAATACCAGCAGACCTTATGGAAAACCGACCGGATATCAGGGCAGCACAGTTAAGACTTCAGTCCGCCGGTTGGGATGTGGCAGCCGCACGGGCGGACAGGCTTCCGTCTCTTACCCTGTCGGCCAGTTCTATCTTCGGAAATGAGCATCTTAATCTTCTTCTTGACAACTGGCTGCTCAGCCTTGCTGCAAACTTAACCGCGCCTATTTTCGATGGAAACCGGCGTGCTGCTGAAGTTGACCTGACCATGGCTCTGAAAGATGAAAACCTTGCAGCCTATCGTCAAAACATCCTCACAGCAATTAGGGAAGTTGAAGATGCGCTCGTTACTGAAGCCAAACAACAAGAGCACATTCTGGAACTAAAACAGGTAATCCAGACAGCCCGAAAAGCCTTAGACCAGGCAACACTTCGTTATCGCAATGGACTAACCGACTATCTTCCTGTGCTCACCCAACTTTTGTCTGTGCAGGATCTGGAGCGCAATCTTATCACTCAGCAGGCAACTCTTTTGACAAATCGCATAAGTCTATACCGCTCTCTTGGCGGTACATGGACTGAAGACTTAATTTTTACTGTTTCAAGTTAGGCAAAATATGCAGGAAAAAGAACAAAATAATAATTTAACGGATAAAACCGGGACATCTTCAGGTAGTGAAAAGCATATATTAAAAATTATTTTACCTGTAATTATCATTGTCATAGGGATTGCCGCAGCCTTTTATCTAAAAGATACCGGCCCTAAAAGTAAAAGGCAATCTCCAGTAAAGCTGGCCCCTCTTGTTCAGGTGGAGCCACTTTTCCCAGCAAATCATATAGTAATGCTAAATGCCATGGGCACAGTGCTACCTGCAAGAGAAGTTGAGTTGAGATCTCGCGTAACCGGAGAAGTTATAGATATTAGCCCTGAGTTTATCGAAGGGGGTTTGCTGAAGGCCGGATCTCTTGTACTTCAGATCGACCCTGAGGATTACGAACTGGCCCTGACACAAAAAGAAAAAGCCATGGCCGATGCAAGTTATTCCCTGAAACTGGAACTTGGAAGGCAGGAAGTGGCAAAGCAAGAGTGGAAATTGCTCAATGGAGACAAGGATGCAGAGGATAGAGAAATAGAGCTGGCCCTTCGAAAACCACACCTTGAAAAAGCTAAAGCCGAACTCAATGCTGCCGAAGCTGAGCTTGAAAGGGCATATCTGGATCTTTCCCGCACACAAATTAAGGCGCCCTTCAACACTATTGTCCGGTCCAGGTTGGTAAACCTCGGCTCACAGGTGACTCCGCAGGAGCCGCTGGCTGAGTTGGTGGGCAGCAATTCCTACTGGATTCAGGCATCGGTACCAGTGGACAGGTTGAGCTGGATTCAGATACCTCGAAGCCAGGGTGCTCCGGCAACCAGAGCCCGTATCATTTATGCAAACAACTATGAATTAACCGGAACGGTCATAAGGTTGATGGGAGATCTTTCGCCCGAGGGACGAATGGCCAGAGTTCTTATAGAGGTTAAAGATCCTTTGGGGTTAAAAAATCCAAAGAATGACAAGCCACCGCTTTTGATTGGCGATTATGTGCGTGTGGAAATCGAAGGTAAAAAACTGGAAAACGTCTATAAAATTCCCCGGACAACTTTCAGGGATAACGCTTTTATATGGATTGCCGGCAAAAATTCAACTCTTGAAATTAAAGAAGTACACCCTGTCTGGAGAGATGCCAGCGTGGTACTTATTGATAATGCCATAAAACCCGGCGACCTCCTGATCATATCTGATCTTCCAGCACCTATAGACGGCATGCCGGTTCGGATAGAATCTACAAAAGATAAACCCCAGGCCACCCAGGTGCAAAAACAATAGCAAAATGGATTTAGATAACCATACCCCTAATATCAAAAAAGGCCCCGTTGCCTGGATGGCGGGTCACTCTGTGGCCGCAAATCTTCTCATGCTGGTTCTGCTTGTCGGCGGTATAATCATGGCTTACAACATCAAACAGGAAGTGTTTCCCTATTTTGAAATGGACATGGTTAATATCACCGTACCTTACCCTGGAGCAAGCCCCCAGGAGGTTGAAGAGGGCATTTTACTTGCTATCGAAGAGGCAGTAGTCGGACTCGAGGGAGTAGAAGAAATCCGATCAACAGCCCGCGAAGGTTCCGGCACAGTTACAGTTGAAATGATTGAGGGCGAAAATCTTCAAAAGCTCGCCCAGGATATCCGGAACGAGGTTGACCGCATTACATCCTTCCCCGAAGATATTGAAGAACCCATGATAGCTATCGTATCCAGAAAGCGATACGTGGTCTCGCTGGCACTTTACGGAGATCAGAGCGAACTGGTTCTGAGAGAATATGCGGACTATATCAGGGACCGGCTTCTCCAGGAGCCGGATATCACCCAGGTTGAAGTCGTCTCTGCAAGAAACCATGAAATTGACGTAGAAATCCCACAGAATACCCTTCGCGCATATTCGCTCACCCTCGATGATGTAGCCCAGCGGATACGGAGAGCTTCAGTAGAGCTTCCGGGCGGTGCCATCAGAACACCATCCGGAGATATCCTGGTTCGCATGAAAGAAAGAAGGGATTTTGGTCCGGAGTTTGCCCAAATTCCCATTATTACGACAAACGATGGTACCGGGATTTTACTTGAGGATATAGCAACAGTTAAAGACGGCTTTGAGGAAACCACAGTATCCTCAAGTTACAATGGAAAGCAGGCTGTGATGCTCGATGTTTATCGAGTAGGAGACCAGACACCCATATCTGTCTCCGACGCAGTCAGGCGAGTAGTAGAAGAGGTCAATGTGGCTCTTCCGCAAGGACTTTGTGTGGACCTCAGAAATGACCGTTCAGATATCTATCGTCAGCGGCTGGGACTTTTGACGAAAAACGGCTTCATTGGACTTGCTCTGGTATTTATACTGCTGGCTCTTTTTTTAGAACCCCGTCTTGCCTTCTGGGTTAGTCTTGGAATCCCAGTATCTTTTCTGGGCTCCCTTTTCCTTTTAAACATCTCCGATGTAAGCATCAACATGATCTCCATGTTTGCCTTTATTGTGACCCTTGGGATTGTTGTCGATGATGCCATTATCGTAGGTGAAAATATCTACTATCACCAACAGCAGGGAAAGACATGGTTTAAGGCATCAGTTACCGGTACCAGAGAAATCGCCGTGCCGATTACTTTCGCGGTACTTACCAATATGGTGGCCTTTGTTCCCATGTTTTTTGTGCCTGGGGTCATGGGCAAAGTATTCAAGCAAATGCCTTTGGTGGTTATCAGTGTTTTTGCCATATCCCTTATTGAATGTTTCTTTATCCTTCCGGCCCATATAGGACACAAACGACCAGATGTCCCATCAGGATTCTTCGGCTGGATATTTCGTGCGCAACAGAGTTTTGGACGCGCTTTTATAGGATTTGTCAATAAACGCTATGGTCCCTTTTTACACAAAACCATCCGATGGCGCTATTTGACCATGGCAACAGGAATAACAATAATTCTTATAACCATCGGCTATATTAAAAGCGAACGCATGGGTTTTGAACTTTTCCCCAAAATTGAATCCGATTATGCAAAGGTGACTGCGGTTCTTCCTTTTGGTACAGCCTTTGAAAAAGCACAGCAGGTCGAAAAAAAACTTATACAGGCAGCTCAGGAGGTAACTTCCCAGAATGGCGATAAAGAGCTGGTAGAGGGCATTTTTTCCAGCATTCAAGACAACACGATAGAAATACGCGCATATCTCACCCCCCCTGATGTCCGTCCCCTTCCCACGGCTGATGTCACCAGACGATGGAGGGAGCAGGTGGGCGTCATTCCAGGCCTGGAGTATATCAAATTTGAATCTGATGCCGGCGGTCCTGGAAGCGGTGCAGCCTTGTCCGTGGAACTCAGGCACCAGAAAATGGATCTTCTTGAGAGAGCCAGCTCAGATATGGCCGAAGCTCTGAGTTTTTATCCAAATGCAAAAGACATTGACGATGGATTCTCACCAGGCAAGCAGCAGATCGATTTTAAAATAAAGCCTGAGGCACGAAGCCTTGGTCTTGAAGCCAATGAAGTGGCCAGGCAGGTACGTCATGCGTTTTATGGTGCTGAAGCTCTCCGGCAGCAGCGGGGTCGAAATGAAGTCAAGGTTTTGGTGAGATTTCCCAGGCAAGAACGTATCTCCGAATACAGCCTGGAGGAAATGGTGCTTAGAACACCAAAAGGAACCGAAATTCTCCTTCGGGATGCGGTATATATCAGCCGGGGTAGATCTTATACTGACATCAACCGCCGAAACGGCCAAAGGATCGTAACTGTAACAGCCGATGTATCTCCCAGAAGCCAGGCCGGCCAGATACTTAATTCAATAAAGGCTGAAATCCTTCCGGAACTTCAGCAAAAATATCCTGGTCTGGCTTACAGTTTCGAGGGCCATCAGGCCGATCAAAAAGAGAGCATGCAAAGCCTTTCCAAAGGACTTCTCATGGCCATGATAGTTATCTATGCCATGCTGGCAGTCCCATTAAACAGCTACATACAACCTTTGATTATCATGATTGCAATACCGTTTGGTATAGTAGGCGCAGTTATAGGACACCTGATCATGGGATACAGCCTGAGCATTTTGAGCATGTTCGGCGTTGTGGCTCTGTCCGGTGTTGTAGTAAATGATTCGCTGGTGCTCATCGACTTTGCCAACCGCAGGCGCCGGGCCGGAATGACCCCTCTGGAAGCCATACACGCCTCTGGAATACATCGCTTCAGGCCCATCATCCTCACCACATTAACCACATTCGGGGGGCTGGCACCAATGATTTTCGAAACTTCCCGTCAGGCGAGATTTCTTATCCCCATGGCTCTATCTCTAGGATTTGGCGTCGTGTTTGCCACCTTGATCACCCTGATTCTGGTACCCTCTTTTTATATGATAATTGAAGATGTCAAAGGGCTACTAAAAAAAATTACGAATTAAATGTAAGGCAGCCATAGATCCTCTTTCAAATGCAAGAGGCAGATTCCATGAATCCCTGTCTCTTTTTCCCACAAAATTGCTTGCCGATCGTATTTCCAAAAAAGGAATATCATAGTGTATTGCCAGATGAGCAGCCCCTGCCCCTTCCATTCCTTCCATACACGGGCTGTAATGTTTATAAATATTCTTTGCCCTGGTTTCTGTGGCAGTTATTGTTGAAACAGTAACAAACGGTCCCTTCATCACCCCGATACTCTTTCCTTCAAAAACCTTTGTTAAAGTCTCTAATGCCTGATTTACAAGCTTAATATCAAGTGGATAACGATTCTTTAGATCAATTTCATTACTCTTTATTGTCAAAAATGGGAGTTCATTTAAAGGCAAACTATCATTTTCCGCCTCAATCCCAAGCTGGATATCTATCTCTTCTGTTGCAATTCCAATATCTCCTATATTCAGACCCGACTCCCTGAATGCTCCTGCACATCCTGTTTGAATTATTAGAAGCGGTCTGACATTTTCAATAGCTGCAGTTAAACATTGAACAGTATTAACAGTTCCGGGTCCTGTTATCAGAGCCCGGACAGGTTTACCAGCAATATATCCACAGGTGGTTTTTCTGCCGCCTACACTTGAAAAAACCGGACTTTCAATTCTGTCAATAAGTTTTGAAAGCTCCTCTTCTACTGCTGCTGAAACAATGATATCGGAATTCATCGTAACTCCTTTAGACCAAAAAGAAAAATCTCACGCAAAGGCGCAAAGACGCAAAGTTTTTCCAGCAATTTCCAGTCTGAATCAATTCAACTATTGGTATTAAGCCAAGTTCCATGATATACTTTAAAACAAATTGCGTTTCTGTCATTCCGAACGAATGTGAGGGATTAACCCAAAAACTCACTAAAATCTGTGTAATCTGCGTAATCTGTGGATTAAAAATTATTTCAGTTTAGGAGATCAGTTTGAAAAAAACAATTGAAAAAAGAGTTGAAAGGCTCAGGAAATCACTCGCGGAAAATAATATTGACACTTTAATGGTACTTGTTGAAGAGAATCGTCGTTATTTAAGCGGTTTTACAGGTGAAGATACACAGTTTGACGAAACAGCAGGGGCTCTTTTTATAACAGATAAAAGACTAATACTGGCTACAGACTCGCGCAATGATATGCAGGCAGCAAATGAAGCGCCCCTTTATGAAATCATTTGTTATAAAAAGGGACTGGTTAAGGAACTTCCAAATATTATCAATACTCTCAAAACAAAAAGGCTCGGCTTTGAAAGCATACGCATATCATATATGCAATATAATAAAATCTGCAAGCAGTTCGGTTCTTCCAACATAGATATTGAGCTTGTTGAAGCTGATGACATTATGGGATGCCTGCGTATAGTAAAAGAACAGTCAGAAATAGAGGAATTAAAAAAAGCACTGATTATTGCTGAATCAGCTTTTATGGATTTTATTGAAAATACTATTGAACCGGGCATGACAGAAAAGGATGCGGCATGGCTGCTGGAAAAAAACATGCGTGAAGCCGGCGCTGACTCTTTATCGTTTCCAATCATTGTTGCATCGGGTCCAAACAGCGCACTTCCCCATGCAGTTCCAGGAAACCGTAAATTCAATAAGGGCGAACCGATTCTTTTTGACTGGGGAGCAAGATTAAACGGCTACTGTTCTGACATCACAAGGACAATTGTAATTGGAAATCCTGATGACAGGTTTAAAAAAATTTTCAAGACAGTTCT
>VMSQ01000265.1 GCA_013792055.1 Desulfobacteraceae bacterium | reverse complement strand
ATTTAAAAAATAAAGATTGAAGATTCCCTGTAGCAAGCTACAGGGAATCTTCGAACGTAAGGAAGTTAGCCATTTTTAGATTCGCTCGCTAACCCCGCAGCAAGCTACGGGGAATGCGCTCGCTATTGCGGTTCAACATAGCCTGCCCTGCCTGCCCCGTAGCTCCGGCAGATGGTACTGGGGTGAAATCATGTTTGCTTTTATTTAACTGGGGTCAACTACCTTCTTCAGATTAATTACCACGTCAACTTATAAACTAATGTACCGAACTTGTCGTCCCGAACTTATCAACTTGCCTGAACTTTTTTAAAAAAATATTAATTTGTTGACAATACCGATAATAAATATAATAATATTATTAATTCTCTGCCAGTGGCAGTAGAATCTATAAAGGCCTCCGCTGAGCCAGCCTGGCAAATCAGCGGTTTTTTTTTGTCCATTTGGGATTCTGACGAATCATATACAATGACCGTCCGCTGTCTGCAACAAAAGCGCTTACGAATCTGGCTTTATCTTTTTTAAAAATACTTATAACGACCACATAGTTTGTCATTACAAGCACCACTCGTCTACCGTAGTCATATTTTTTCTTCTTATTATTCCACCCCACGTATCGTTCACTGGTTGGATCTTTCAAAGCCGCTTTTATCCAGTCAATTTTTTCAGCCCGCTTTGAAGAAAATGTGTCATCTTTTTTTACAACCGTTTCAAAGAATGCATGGTTAAAATCCTGCTTTTTGAAACTAACAGCTATTCCGTCAAAGGTTATGACAGGGGCTCTGCAATAAATCTTTTCAAAATGAAGCTGATATTCATTTTCTGTTTGATAGTATACAAGCGAGGGGTATGCCATTTACCAGCCCCCTTTGAGGTTAATTTTGAATACATTGAATTTTTTTTCATTGAGCGGTGTCGAGGAAATTTTTCGCCCTAAAAGTGTTTCAAGATGCTTGAGCAGTTCAAGTTTAGCCGGGCTTGTATTTGTCCCTTGGTTTAATCTGGCTGAAACTATGCCTATCAGTAAATCGGTCAGCTGAATTAATACGGATTCTTTAGATCTGACAGCCTGAACGGTTTTTATGGTTGCTGAAAGATTAGAGCGGGCCAGGCATTGTTGTAAGACATTGAGCCTGTCGCGTCGTCTGTTGCTTTTAAAATCGCAAAACATCGCGTATTCATTAAAATCATGAATCCAGTGATGAATCATATGGTAATAAAATTTATAAAAACCGAGCTCCTGATCATTGTCATGAAATTTCATGAGGTCTACCTGGGAATAATCAATGGCAATACACCTGAAGCGCAGATTGTCTTTTTGATCGTAAAACCACGAGATCAAAGATTTGTAAAAATCAATTTTTGATGGTGTAACTTTACGCCATTTAAATTCTCCACCAATTAGATAACGATCTCTAAGATCATGTATCGCTTGTTTATAGCCTTCTCGACTATCCGTCTGAAGCCACAGGCTACCGAGAATCATAAATTTTACCTGGGGCTTTGTTGAAGAAAACAGGTCGGGATATGCTTCATCACAATAAACGTCAATTTTCATCGGTTGTTACCCTTTTGTTGAGTTCTTCTTTTTGCTCAAAATAGAGGCTATATTCCCTGGGCTTCTGATTACGCAGCAATAAAAGTTTGTATGGATGCTTCTCGCTATCATCTTTTGATTGAGTAAGTTTTGATTCCAAGTCGTCGCATAGGGATATGAGTTGATTGACTTTATCGATTGCGTCGATTTGTAACTTTGTTTTTATTCTTCTGCTCAATTTTCTTAACTGCTTTTCCTCTTTATCCTTAATTAATTCCCTTCCACTATTTTGATATTGGAGCGTATAGAGGCGTATTAAACTTTCGCGGTGTGAAGGAAAAATAAGTTGACAAGTTTAATGCCCCCTATTTGCTTGGGTTTGAAAAAAGCGAAGATGAAGATTCTGTTATTTCTTTTGATGCTTCTTCATAAGAGTGCTTACTAATCTATTCCCTTTTTTTACTTTAGCGACAGTTCTCCCATAGACATCTGTTGCGACAGGTGTGACCGTAACCTTTTCATCTTTTAAAAGTTGATTAAGAGCTTTTTTTGCCTCGGAATAACCAGGTTGTCCTTTTTCCGGCGTGTCAATGCCCTCTATCCTGATCCTTTTTTCCCGAACGCTGGTTTCGATTGTGTCACCATCAATAATTTTAGTCACCGTTTCTTTACGAACCATGATAACCTCCTTTTGACTTTTGGATTACACATAACCAACAAACCCCGCAATTAGAGCAATTAGAGCAATTTGAGCGCATTGCGTCCATAAATAAATAATCATGGTTAAAAGATAGTTATTTATTTATAGGATGTCCTGCAAGTCTCCCCGATTACTTAATAACGAATCTATGCTTATCGATATAATCAGTTTCTTCTAAGCCTGTTGTGCTATTAAACATAATATATGCTTCTTCCCCTGCTTGATAAAATGCGTTACTACGTACGATATCCGTTAAAGAAGACGCTGTACCTTTTAGTTTTAGATCTACATATTTCTTATAGATACTTCGAATCAATCCGTTGAAAAAAGCGGGAGCATCACTATCTGAAATTGTCAACTCAATATTTCCGGTAACGTTTGACTCTTTAAATAGCCTTTTGATCCTATAAATCAACACTGGGATTATATGCTCAACATTGTAGCTAACGATTTTTCTTATAGCACCCTTGGCGTTATCCGTAAGTTCGCCATTATTGAAGGTGATTTCACTTCCAATTGTTGTATCACCCAAGTCACCGTTAATGGCTTTCGCCTCATAATTTCTTATAAAATTCTTTTTTTGTAAGCCCAATTGAGGAATCAAATAATTATTCCTTATTGAGTAAACTATCGGAATAATTTTTGATATTGCGCCTATGGCATTTTTAGCTTTTTCTTTTTCTCTGTTTTGGATCAACTTTTCAAAGAGCCTATAAACAGGTTCTCTTTTGTTTGAATATTGATATATATCTTGTTCCTTTGTCAAAATGCCTGTAGGGATGATCGGTCTTAACAAAGTTAGAATATGCACTTTTTTCGGCGTCCCCACAACTTCACCCATTCTGTATTCAATTTCAGTATCTTTAATTTCCGTCAAAAAGTTATTAAAGATGTACTTTGCCAGTTCATCCTTACGCTTATTGCCAAAGATATCGTCTACTTTAACTTTTTGGGTGTCATTATTTGCTTGTGCTATCAGGGTACCTACTGAGTAGTTATCTATTTCGTTTTCCAAATCTCTGATGATTGAATTTATCAGATTGACCTGTACTCTTATTCTGGAATTTAGGAAATTTTGTATATCCATGTTGTTAAATTTTTCTCGGTATTTCCCGTTCTTATTCAAGAATCCTATTATTTCATTGACCTTAGATAATTTAATGTATTTTAAAATAGTTTCTATTGTATCTCCATTGAAGTTGGATTTAATAAAATGATTATATTCTTTAGCAATTATTTTTTCTGGTATGCCGTCTTTCAAGAATAATTTTAACAGGGTAATTATCAATATAATGAATCTGGTCTGGTTGCCATTTGTTAAACAACATTCGCTATATCTGATAGTCCTGTCGTCTTCTATTTCGGCACTGGTCAATGATATTATCATGCCAGAATGCAAGAACCTGAACATATTCTCATAATCCATTAAAAGACTTTTTATGATTTCCAGGTTCGTCTTTTGCAAGCCATTGTATTCTCTAGGATTGCTACCTGCTTCCGTATCCCGGTATTCCAAAAACAAAATTTCTTTAAATGAGACTTCTCCCATAACCGTTTTGATATCGTCGGATTTATAGAATTTATCAGCGAATGTTATTTTACCTTTGCCCATACTCTTTATTTCTTCAATAACGCGTTCCATAAGCAATCATCCTATTTGAATTTTTGTCTCATGCGAGCAGACATTAGATTGAAATTGTTAATTAAGTCATCGAAATGTTTGCCATTGTTTTTTAACAGAAAAATACCAGGTTTCATAAATTTCTTATAATCATACAGCCTGTTATAATCATTATAAAGTTTCCTTTGGGAAAAATCAGAATAATGAGAAAGATAATTTCTCATCTTGTAATTAAAGTCGAGCTTCTGTTTTTGAGTTTTCGTAAGTAAAGTAAATGGATTATATGTATCTTCAATTATTTTTTTGAAAAAACCAATGGATCGCTCCACATTATGAAAATCTCTATAGTGGTCGGAAAATAATATAGCCTTGATCAGTTTCGTATTTAACTTCGTTCTCTCAGGCAATCCAATTTCTTTTATTAATTTGTTAGTATCCAAACAAACTGACAGAATAAGTTCTTTTTCAATAAATCTCTCCCAAAGAGCACAAGCCCTGATCAGCAATGCTTCTAACAGCATGCGTTTCTCTTTTGCCGTTTTTTTCTCTTTGTAAGGCAAATCAGCGATAATTTCTTGTCCATACTGAATGATATTTTCAATACTCTCTTCTAATTCAGTATGGTTTTTTAATATTGATTTAAAGTTCATAGCTCTCTTAAATATAATATCACATAATTAAATATCATAGCTTTTCTTATGGCCTCTTACTAAAAGAATTGTTATGTTAAAAAATCTGTCCCTTTTGTCCATCCGTAAAACTGAGCTCTTTTATCTGTTCAATCAGCGTTGTCATCTTTTCCTTCTACGATCTTGATCTCTTCAGGGGTGAGGTCGTAGAGTTTGTAGACAAGCTGGTCGATTTCTTCTCCAAGAGATTTTACTTTGGCTTGTTTTTGCGGATTTTGCATATAATCCTCGTCTTTGGTGATGGCAAGTATTTGGTCGACAAGTGCAATTAGTGGTGCCTGACCTGTAGGATTGATGTGTGCAATCGGCAGTTGACTTACTGTTCTTGCTTGAATTTCCGAGAAGACCTTCTTTGTCGATTTGAACTTTCTCTTGTATATGTAATTCATGACTCTCGAATTCATGATTGCCAGAATATGCTTTAGATTAACTGTCGCCGCTTTCTTAAGATTTACTACTACTAATGTGTTTAGTGCAAAATACTGCTCATTATCATACGCAAACATCAAATCTTCTGATACTCTCCTGAAAAACAACTTTTCATTCGACTGGAAGATATCTTTTCGCTTGCATGAATGTATTCTACTTAGTTTGTAATCTAAATATACTCCATCCCATTTAATCCAGTATTTGCCTATATTCTTACCATCAAGCTTCTTGTAATATTTCCCATCCGGATTGGAGGTTCTCAGAGATAAATTCCTATCACCTTTTAGAGCAATGGCCTGATTGATGTCACAAAACTCACCGAGTGTCTGTTTGTGGCAAGTAAATATTTTATCAATTAATGCATTTTTATTTACGCTGATTGAGAAGTTGGAATCAGTTAAGAATTCTGTATTCAATTTCCGTTGAACAAGCTGCATATCAGACAAATTATCAACAAGTATATCCATCAAATAACTATCGAGTATTTCTTTAGTTACGATTATTGTCACATTCTCAACGATTGCATTTTCAAACGGCAATTCTGTATATTGAACAATAGTTTTCAGACAGTTATCTTTAAGAAGATGTTCTCTCGTAGCTCTATAGTATTCTTGGGTAAGGATGGTATTGGGGATAATGAATGCTAAGTTGCCACAAGGTTTAAGCAGTTCTAACCCTAAGTGCGTAAAAAAAATGAAAGTGTTCAGGCGACCGCCAGACGTATTAAATCTATCTTTAAGACGTTTTTTATACCAATCATCAACTCCAGCTACTTTAGACAATTGCACATACGGTGGATTCGCAATCACCACATCAAACCCGCCTTTTGCCTGAAATATTTCCGAGTAATTTACATGCCATTCAAAGTGTTCGTTAGGTCCTGGTACATCTATGTTTTTTATTTCTTCAATTCTGCTTTCAATTCCTCGGGTCTTCTTTTCGTCTTCTCTTTTATCTTTATCATCCTCAAAAAGCCTTTGTTGAGATTTAATTGCCAATATACCATCTTTCAGACTTTTGATTTGTTTATCACGATCATATCCAAAAAGTTTCTTCATAAGGATATCTATTTCACGCCGCTTATTTTCTTTCTGGGTAGGAATAGTACTATTAAATAATTCGTCTTTTAATATTTTAAGTTCTTTGGCTAATTCAGTCCGCTTATGATCTATAGTGCTGACCAATGATTCTGTGGAAAGTAATTCTATCAAGCTGTTTCCTTGCATTATCTTATAATCGAGGTTAGGCAACGGTTTGATATTTTTAATGTCATCCTCATCCACCACCAGCGACAGCCATAACCGGAGTTTGGCAATCTCCACAGCGCCCGGATCGATGTCCACGCCATAAAGGGAGTGTTCAATGCATTGGCGTTTGAAATTATAGATTTTTCTCTTTTTATCATCTATAAAAACAGACAGAACATTCCTGGTCTTTACAATTTCGCTCATCATTCCCACAGGGAAGGCGCCGGAACCTACTGCCGGGTCGCAGACTGTAATTTCCGCAAGTTTATCGTCAAACAGTTTCGCATTTCTTCGGATACTTTCCGGCAATTGATGGGAATAGGTCTTTGTTTCCCTTCCCTTGCTCAATACCCTTGCTTCATTTTCGCTAAACTGTTCGCCGGCGTGTATCAGGGTTTCAATATCTTTTTTAGGAATAATAGGCTTATATAAATCCGAAGTAAGAGTTTGTTGCACAGGACTTTGAGGCCCAAATATTTTCTTTTGAATAGCCGGTTTTGTGATGATCGATTCTTTATGAGTATTAACTGCTGTATCAAGATAATTAATCAAACTCTGCTGGCACATGTAGTGGACAATTTCACGGGGAGTGTAATAGACGCCGAACTTTTTGTTGAATTTGTTTTCCTCTCCTTTTTTACCGCTTTTTAATGCTTTTTTAAATTCAGCATAATTATCAGGCCGAATGGCATTGAATTTTTCGTATGATTTCCCCAAAAGCTCAGGATCGATTGCCACTTCTTTTTCCAGCGGTTCATCCTCTTTAACGGTAAAATTGTAGCGGTCAAAAACATCAAGTATGCCTGTTCCAATATCACCTTCTTTGGTTTGGTTGGAAAACAGCTTGTTTGGCAGAAGAATATCGGTATGTACCCAGTCGTAATTGCCGATGGGGTCAAAAAGGCCGCCGTTTAAAAAAGGAATTTTGCAGTTAAAACGGCTGTAATAGTAATCTTCATGCTTACGATCTTCACCAGTCCGCAGGGCTTCATAAAATAGCGGCTCCAGGATGTCATTGAAGAAATTGTTATAATCACCATGTCCTTTCTCAAACAGTTCCCTAAGAAAATGCTTTGAGCCTGTGCCCCAGTCATTATCTCGACCGACACCGAACCAGCCTTTTTTCTGCAAAAAATAAAGGAATATAATCTGGCCAAGTAGTTTCTTGGCGAAGTTTACAGCATCAACGCCCTTGGCTTCAAAATCAGCCTTGATTTTCGGATCTTTTTCAACAACCTTGTCCAGCTCTTCCTTGGTGTGAAGGAAAAGTTCACGGTATTTGAGGAAAAACTCTTTGGTGACAGTTTCAATATCAAAGGCTTGTTCAATTTCTTTCAGGGTCGGGTCATGTTTGTCATTTGCCAGGATACTGACAAGCCGGCTTTGCGCGGTGTGGCTTTTTTCATTGGTGCCTACGAGGAACGACCAGCGCCTGGCAGGGGTAATTTCTTTTTTGACCTTCACTTTTTCGCCGGAGGTATCCAGGCGGTAATCCATTTTAACGAGGGAAAATCTCCAGTCTTCGGTATCAGGTGAGACAAAAGCCGCCAGAGCGGCATCTTTTAACACGTCGCCACGACTTCCGTTTAGATACCAGGCTATAAAATTCCTCTGCATTGTGCGGGCGCGTTCAAGAGATGTTTCTTTTTTAAGCCGGACAATCAAAAGATCAATTTTGTTTCCTTCTCTATCTTTATACTTTCCTATCCGTTCAAGAGTGCTAATATATGGTTCGTAGGCATCCGGAATAAGATTGCCACGATAGATAAACGGCGCCGTCTCAATATGATCAAGCATGTTGCTGACAAGATAAGCAAATTTCCTTTTATCAAAAGGATTTTCTAAAGTATCTTGAATCAAGCTGATTGCAGATCTTTTATCCAAGTTCGTCCCCTCCGGTTAAAAATTCAGACAAAATAATCTCCCTTTTTGATGATACAATCGGCTGGTCAGGTCTTTCCACACTCAGGATATTATAGGGGATACTTTTCTTCAGTATTGCCAGAACCTTGAGAGGGTTGATCTCTTTTTCGATCTTCTGTTTGATTCCTTTAGTGGTGTTCTTTGGAATCACACCGTATTCGTATCCCTTCAAAACAAGCATGATGTACTCCTCATCGTCATCGGTAAAACCCTGATATTTTCTAAATTCATTCGCCTTCAAACGCATTATTACATAACGTTCATTTGAAAGTCCTCCCCTGGCTCCTGATCCTCTGCCTCCCAACACATCGCCTGATGTTATTAAATCAAACAGTGTCTTGTTTCTGTCCAGCATCGTGTAGTATTGTTTTGAAATTTTCTGTCGTGGGGTGTCAGTCTCACATTTAAAAATATCCACGGCCTCAAAAAACGTAAGCTCTCTGGAACTTTTGCCACCGGAAATAAAAAACTTTTTCAATTTGCCCTTTCTAAAAAATGTAAGCAACCGGTCAGTTTCTGCATCATTGTCTCTGGCAGAGCGAGCTTTTTTAGGGAGCAATTTGATCTTTTGAAAAAGTTCGGGCTGGTCGTCTCTGATATCCCGGATGAACTTGAGATATTCCAGCTCAGAGCGCCCTTGCCCATCATCATCGCCCTGGTACGTTTTTTTGCTTGTAAGCCGTTTATATAAGCTATCACCAAAAAGTTCATGAGATGATACAATTTCTGCCTCTGTAAGATATCTGGCATCTTCGCCCAGCGTGTCGTGAAACGCCTGGATCTTGGCTTTGATGTTATCTTCAAGACCAATATGCCTGTCTGATTGGTCAGTAGGAAAGAAGTTGAAAATATAGATGTTTTTGTGTTCAGTGCCGACGCGGTTCACCCGTCCCACCCTTTGAAGCACTTTTGTCGGATTCCACGGCAGATCATAATTGATGATAATGTTGGAACGGTGCAGGTTGATGCCTTCCGCGAGTATATCCGTACTGATCAGAATGCGCAGTTCATCATTTTGGACTTTGCATGTTGGATCGTAATTTTCCTTTATCAAATCCCTTGCAACGGAGACGGGCTTTCTGCCATCAGACAACAGACCTCCATTGCTGGAATAGAACAAGACTTTATCCGGAAAATGTTTGTTCAGATTTTCAAACAGATAATCACCCGTTTCCTTAGATTCGGTGAAAATAATGATCTTTTTGCCTTTGAGTTCTTTATCGGTTTTCAGGTCATGAATAAATGTTTCTATTTTAGGATCTGAATCTACCACTGACCATAACTCCCTAATGGCTTTGAGTGATTTAAGGTCTGCATTCAGATCTTCTATTAATTCCGGCTTAAATTCATCGGCATTATATCTTTCAAGCTTTTCCTGCTCTATGAGTTGAAGTATCTTTTCTTCATTGTCTTCATCCAGCAGGTCGTAAACATCCACTTTTTTGCTGATAAGGATCGTTCCTTTGTTGAACATATCAATGAAATTCACATAGGATTCAACAAAGCGATCCAATGTCTTGCGGAAAGCGTAGAAGCTGCTTTCAAGCCGTTTAACTATAATGACCTTCATAAAGCCGCCGACATTTCGTTGGCTTTGCTTTTCAAATTCAGGAAGTTCCTTTTTCAGGTAGAGAAGAGGCGTGTAGCGTGCGTATTTAATTTTTTTCAGCAAATCTATGGTTTGACTAAAAACAACGCTTATATGTTCATCAAACTGGTAAATGAATCGCCTCGGATCTTCAACTTCAGGAAAAAACAGACCCTGTTCATCAATATCATTGCCGAAATATTTGACAACCTCGGCTCGTGTTCGTCTAACCATGATGTATTTGAGTATATTCTCACGGATATCCCTTGATCCTTCCTGCATGATTCCCATATATGCCGGATCGGATTTATTGATGCCTTTGAGTTTATGCTCTAATCTTTTAAAAAATTTTTCAAGGTCCGGCACCCCTGGAATAGTGGATTTTTTGGGAATTTGAAAAAGTTTCAACTGGCTGAGAATATCATCAAAAGTATTGTTTAGCGGTGTGGCCGAAACAAGGATGACTTTTTTGCCAAAACAGATCTGATGTATGCTTTCAAAACTTTGCGTGTATTCATTCCTGAAACGGTGGGCTTCATCTATGAAGATATAGTCATATTTATCCGCCCCATCTTTTATTACTTGATCAAGTTTTCCAAGGGATTCTACTTTGAATTTTTGAATCCCGAATTCAAAGAATGTTTCTTCCCAGTAATCCTTCAGGACAGGCGGACAGATTATCAGTTTAGCGCCGGGCAGTTGCTGCGCCAAAAGCGCAGAGATATAAGTTTTACCCAAACCGACAACATCGGCCAGAAATACACCGTTGTATGCATCCAGAATTTTCCTGGCAGAGACGACCGCCTGCTTCTGATACTTCAGCTCCATAAAGCCTTCCGGAAGATACAGATCAATTTCTTCATCTACGTTGATGTCTTCTTTCAGGTATTCATAGAGCATTTTAAGATATAGATGATATGGTGTGATAGTGTCATTGAGCCAGGTTTTGTTCTGAATGGTTTCGACATATTCCTGTGAGATGTTTACTCCATCTTTCCATAGCGTTTCAAATTGGTTTAATGCGAAATCAACATCAACTTTGTCTTTTAATTCGACGTTGAATTCCCTGTTTGCGACAAGTCCGCTTTCGGAAAAATTGCTGGAGCCGGTGATTACCCTGCCAAAATCCAGCTCTCCTTCTTTGAAACGGCTGATATAAACCTTTGCGTGGATGTTTTCGCTGGGATAGGCCCGCAGCTCCATCTTTTTTCCGTTGCCGCCGCTTGCTATGTCCTGTTCTTTGTTAAGGCAATCGGCAGTCAGAAATTCTAAAAACTTTTTGATTCCGATTTCAACGTCATAGGAATCTTCGGATAACTCCATTTCGGAAGTTGTTTGTTCGCTGAACACGCGTTTTGTTCTACTGTGGGATTCAAAATCAAATTCTCCCCTGGATTGCACTGATTCAATAATTTCATATGCTCTCCGATCGACATTCAACCCGACCAGGATTCTAATTTTATCAATAGATTCAAAGGATTCGCATAATTGATGAAAGCCGCTGGTGCGGAAATATCCCACTAAAACATCAAAGTACTGAACATGCTTCAGTGTCTTTTTGAATCGATCAAGCAGCGCATAGCCTGGTTCGTTTGTGAAAAAGGTTGTGTCGGTAATCATTTGTTTATTTTTCCTGTATTTTAACTTTTATACCTTTGTTCCCTCTGACTGGATGTCCAGATACTTTGCATACACGTATCGCTTGCCACGATTCGCTCAATACCGCTGTCTTTGTATGCGTTATATCGTTTCATTTCTCTTATCTACTGCTGCCTGGCTTCATTGATTATTTTAAGCCCTTTTTTAGTTATACGATATTTTTGCAAACGGCTGCCCGGTTTCTCTGGAATCGTATAAGAAAGATATTCGTTCTTCCGCAACATCGCGAGAGCCCTCTTTACATTCCCTGATTTGCTTGTAAGTCCAATTCTGCCGGTAATTTCTTTCGCAGAAAGTGGGTTTGTGGAGCATTCCAGCAGGATTTTATATTGAATATCCGTTAACTCGACTGGGCCTCTGACTGGGCCTCTGACTGGGCCTGCAACTTGCCCACTCAGTTGGGACTCCGGATGAATATGCAGGGTTGTCAGGAAGTAGGTTCTGTCCTCATCCGTTTCGAATATAGGTCCAGGAGAGCCGTTGGCTTCCAGCGTCCTTCTAATCTTGGGGAATCCAGTTCCTCTTCCTTCGGCAAGATGCAGCTCCTTTAGAAAATCACCGATTCTCCTATTGCGGCATCTCCTTGCTGTTACTTTTCTGCTCATTAGATTGTCCCTGCCGAGCGGCGGCACAGGACCAGGATAACTCAGGATCTCAATACGATTTGGAAACACACGGACCTCAACAGGAGAATCATCCTGATAGCTTCGGTGGTATACCGCGTTTACCAGCGTCTCTTCAACAGCGCCGTATGGATAATTGAAAAAGCGGACGGCCTCCGCCTTCTGCGGCACTTTTCGCACCGATTCGGTTATGATGCTGCTATTGATGTAGTTTAACGCCGATCTGACTTGATTCTGAATCGGTCCGGTAAATATCTTTTCCGTGAAACGATCACCCACATCATCCTGGAATTCGACGACATCAATTTGCGCACCGCGGAAAAAGCGCTTCGGGTCGTCATTGAAAAAAAGAAGCCCCACGTTTTTGGGTTTCAGATACTCGTCAGGCCCCTCGGCTGTATTCATTCGCCGGCAAAGTTCTGGAAAAGGCAGGCTTTTTGTCTCTTCCAGTAGATCACTCTTGATCTCGGCAAGATGAGCCTGAATAAGTGTCAGGTTCAGGTCTGTAATTTTGGCGTGATGATTTGTCTGGTCATCAAATGGTATCCGGTTTGCCATCGAGAGAAGTTCCTGCTCCTCTTCGGTATTGGCCTTCTTAGTGGTTGAATACCGGCGGATGTAAGGTAGGTATGATGCACCTTTTGAAAACTTTTCTGGACATTTGTAAGGTCTGTAAGTTCCACCGGGCACCCAGACGATAAGTATATTTTCCCCCTGAAAATTGACGGGTTCAGCAACGGGAAAATATGGCGGCCTTAATCTATTGCAAAGTTCAATCAATTCTTTCTGGATTGCATCAATCTTTGGAAGAGGCAATCCCTCAGGTGGTAAAACTGGAAGGCCGTTTTCTTCTTTAATTCCAATAATTATATAACCCCCGCCCCAGTTGTTGAAATCATTGGCAAAGGCGCAGATGGTGTGAAGGACGGCGACGGGATTCCAGCCCTTTTTGAACTCGATCCGTTCCCATTCAACGGTTCTTCCGTTTATCAGTTCATTGATGTTGACAGGTAATGCCATCAGCTCAAGATTTCCTTCAGCAATCCCTCAGTTTCTTGTTCAAGCGCTATAGGTTCAAAAAATTCGCATAATTGATGAAAGCCGCTGGTGCGGAAATATCCCACCAAAACATCAAAGTATTTGACATGATTCAGAGATTTTTAAATCGATCAAGCAGCGCATAGCCTGGTTTATTTGTGAAAAAGGTTGGTAATCGTCTCTGTTTTTAAGCTGGGTGTTATTATCTTTCAAAATGCTAATCCGAGAACTAATTTTTTGACTCATCATTGCCTGTTTTTTATTCAATACAGGTTTCTTCATACATTCTTTTACCTTAATTGGCGCAATTATGACGCATTAATGGCGCAATTAGCGCAATAATGAAAGGCTCCGTTCCTCATTACTTTTTAATTATTTTCATTACCGTTGCATTAATCTTCAATATATTATTCTACCCGCATGCCCAATTATTGCCCTTTTTTTGCCCCATTTGCCCAATTATTGCCCTTTTTAATTTTATAAATCCTATGCCTGTAGTGACATGTTATCGAGAGGTTCTTCATTTTTGCTTATTTTGCATCATCGTTGCATCATTTGACTCACCATTGCGCCGCCTATGACACATTTTTGTCAATGGACAATAAAACTGACCCAGTAGCGGACAATAAAACTGACCCACCCCTCGGCACTTAGTTTAAGTTGATTTTTTGTTTCAGCCGATAGCTTTCTCCACCCATCATAAAAATATGTGAATGATGGATAATGCGGT